>JBJTXG010000305.1:0-2396 GCA_046082125.1 Ferruginibacter sp.
GGTATGACCAGTCGCGAATCAATGATGTTGGAAATGGCGGCTGGTGTGCTTAGCAATGGAGCCAGTAGCCGCATGTACAAGAAAATGGTCGACGACAAAAAAAATGCACTGACGGTGGGCTGTTTCAATTATGCCCTGGAAGACTATGGTGCCTATATCACCTTTGCACTCCCATCCGGCGAGCAAAAACTGAATGATTTGCTCAAGGACATGGATGAGGAACTGGAAAAACTTCAAAAAGAACTGATCAGTGAGGAAGAGTTCACTAAAATCATGAACCAGTTTGAGAACAATTATGTAGGCAAAAACGATAAAATGCTCGGCATTGCTGAGAATCTTGCCGATGGATATACGTTTCACAATAAAAACACGAATAAAGTAAACGAAGAGTTGGATGAGGTCCGAAAAATCACGCGAGAAGATATTCGCAATGTTGTCAAAAAATACCTCAACCCCAACCAACGTGTCGTTGTGTATTATCTACCCAAAAAATAAATCAGGCCAACATGAAAAAAATACTATCGTTCGTATTGTTCGCTTTTATGGCGAACTTGACATTCAGTCAAACCAACATTGATCGCTCCAACGTCCCAACGCCAGGTCCGGCACCGGTTGTTACCATTAAAGATCCGGTTATTTTCAAACTGAAAAATGGCATGACGATCCTGGTCGTTGAAAATCACAAACTGCCCAAAGTGAATGCCTCCCTGTCGATTGATGCCGGTCCTATTACGGAAGGCAACAAAGCCGGTGTTATCAAAATGATGGGGGCCATGCTCGGCGAAGGCACCACAAAAACAACCAAAGCGGACTTTGACCAGAAAATAGACCAGATGGGAGCCACTGTTTCCTTATCCAGCTCCGGCGGATTCACGGCCTCCTTGACTCGTTATTTTGAACCATCTTTTCTTATGATGGCTGAGGCCCTGCAATCTCCCGCTTTTTTACCCGAGTCTTTTGACAAACTAAAAAAACAAACCATCACGGGTTTGAAATCAAGCGAGAAAAATGCAGCAGCAATCGCCAGTCGTGTAAAAATGGCCCTGCATTACGGCAAACAATCACCTATGGGCGAATTTGAAACCGAAACAACGATTCAAAACATCACCCTGGACGATGTGAAAAAAGCATATGGTTCGTACATCACCCCATCGCGTAGTTACCTGACGTTTGTTGGCGATATCACACCAGACAATGCAAAAAAATTGGCTGAAAAAGCCTTTGGAAACTGGAAGGGCACTACCCTTACGCTTCCGAAGCTACCTGCTGCGCCAAACGTTTCCAAAACCGAAATTAATTTGATCGACCTGCCGTCCGCTGTTCAGGCCGAGATAGCCGTGAGCTGCCTGATTGAAAATCCGATGAGCAACCCGGACTACCACGCCCTGATGATTGCCAATCAGATCATCGGTGGCGGTTCCGAGAGCAAACTCTTTATGAACCTGCGTGAAAAACATGGATTCACCTACGGCAGTTACTCTTCTGTAGGCAAAGGCCGTTACCAGTCGCTGTTCTCTGCAGAAGCTAAAGTACGCACCGAAAAAGCTGACTCAGCGGTGGCCGAAATCTTACGCGAAATAGAGAACATGCGCAATGGTACTATTACGGCTGAAGAACTGCAAATCGCTAAAGCCAAATACAACGGCAGCTTTGCATTGGGTATGGAAGACCCGGAAAACGCTGCCATGTATGCCTCCAATGTCTTAATCAACGAACTACCTAAAGACTATTATCGAATCTTTTTGCAGAAAATAAATGCCGTTACCATTGCCGATGTGCAACGAGTGGCCAAAAAATACTTTTCATCGAATAATGCACGGATCATCCTGGTTGGCAATGCCGCTAAAATGGAAAGTAATTTGAACCGTTTGGGATTTGCCATCAACAAATACGACAAGTTTGCAGAACCCGTCGTTGCAAAGCCGGTCGACGAACCAGTCACAAGCACAACCAATACGAACTCGGCTGATGCCATCATTAATCGTTACATTACAGCCATCGGGGGCAAAGACGCCGCCCTGGCCGTAAAAACAACAAAGGCAAGTTTCACGTCCAGTATTCAAGGGTATACCCTTACCGGAACCGAGTTGCGCATGGCACCTAATAAACGATACACATCCATTAGTGCAGGAGGAATGACCGTCATGGAAACCAATTTTGATGGTCAACAAGGATTTCAAGCACAACAAGGACAGCGATCGGATATGGAGGAAAAAGAGATCAAAGAAAGTCAGGATCATCATTATGTCATCGATGCGCTGGACTACATCCTCAGTCCGGGCTTTACATTAACCGTTTCCGGCAAAGAAAAAATCAATGGCGAAGAGGCCCATGTCATTAAAATCAAAAAACCAAGCGGCAAAGAAACAACTGAGTACTACAGCGTACAATCGGGC
>JBJTXG010000306.1:0-5214 GCA_046082125.1 Ferruginibacter sp.
ATGTAGAAAATGCGTACTAATACGTTCAAACTTATTTCGAATGATAGACTCGGCATTGAAGGCTTTGATAACCCGCAATCCACCCAGTGTTTCATCAATGGTGGCAATGGTTTCGCTACCCGCCTTCGACACATCCATCGAATCGCGTTTCAGCGAACGCGTGATTGCGCTGATGATGAATCCGATGACCGGCAAGCTAATCAGAATAATGAGTGTGAGAGCTGGATTAATGTATACCAGAATCGACAAATTGATCAGGATAGAGAACGGATCTTTGATCCAGCCTTCCAGCGTGCTCATGAACGACACTTCGATTTCATGCACATCATTGGTCATCCGGCTCATGATGTCGCCTTTTTTCTGATCAGTAAAATAGCCGATGGGCAGTTTCAGGATTTTAGTAAATACGTCCTGCCGGAGGTGATTGATGGCGGTATGTTTGACGGGCACCATCGTACGAACGGACAGATAGAGGAACAGATTTTTCAGCAGAATCGACAGAATGATCATCAGGCAAATGATGCCCAATGCCTGTACCGCGCTTCCTTGCTGAATGAGCACCGTCAGTTTCTCGGTCACCCACTGCAACATGATATTGCTTTGTGTTTTGGGTGTTTGACCCGGCACACTGAATAGCAGCTGCAGAAACGGAAATAACAAACCAAGCGCCAGCACCGAAAAAACAATGGAGAGCAGAATAAATAACAGATATAAAACCACGGAGGATTGGTGTCGAAGCAAGTAAGTAAAGATCCGCGCGTACCGTTTCATGTATAAAGTATACGCAAAGTAACTAATTTTACAGAAAAGGGGATTATGGCCGAAACGAAACGACAGAAGCAGGTAGCTGCGGTGATTGAAAAAGAGATGAATGATATTTTTCAGCGGATGGGACTCGCCACCTTGCATGGCGGACTGGTATCCATCTCGGGGGTAAACCTGACCCCAGATCTGTATGAAGCCAGGATACACCTCAGTTTCTTTCAGGTTCAGGATGCCGCCAAAGCCCTGGCGTACATTCAGGACCATGCCAAAGAAATCAAGAAAGAACTCACGGCTCGGGTCCGGCACCAATTGCGCATCATGCCCGTTCTGCAGTTCTTTGGCGATGAAACCCTGGCCTATGTTGACCACATTGAAAAACTCCTACGCGACATTCAAAAAAACGACGGGACCAACCCAGCCGAAAGCTAATGTATCTTCTATTCGCATGGCGCTATTTTCGTTCAAAAAAATCAACCCAGGCTATCAACATCATTGCTTGGGTGACTACTGGCGTCATCGTATTTGCTACCTGTTGTCAACTATTGGTGCTGAGTGTTTTCAACGGATTTGAAGACTTGGTGAAATCGTTGTACACATCCTTCTACACCGACTTGCGCATCGCACCGGTCCGAGGCAAAACCATCCTTATCAATGCCGGTGATTGGAAAAAGTTGCAGGCCGTGCAGGGTATCGAGTCCATGTCTGGCATTGTCGAGGAGAAAGCGCTGCTCCGTAACGGGGAGTACCAGACCGTCATCCAACTGTTTGGCGTAGACGAAAAATACGTGGCTGTATCCGGACTGGAAAAGAAAATCATCCGTGGGTCTTATGATATCGGCGAATCGATGGAGCCACGTTTGGTTGTAGGCGCCGGCATTCAATATGCTGCCGGTATCAATATTGAAGGAGGATACGGGCCCGACAAACCCACCATTATTCTGCCGAAACATACCATAACCAGCAATGATCCGTTGGCATCCATCAGTGAAGGGGTGGTTATCGCTTCCGGGGTTTTCAGTGTTCAGCAGGAGTTTGACGATAAATATGCCATCACGCAAGCATCGTTTGTGCGGCGTCAGATGGGAATGGCCGACAATCTGTACAGCGCTGTCTGCATCAAGCTGTCGGCTGATGCTGATGAACAGCGTGTTCAAAAACAATTGGAGGTTTTGTTGGGAAACCGTGCGGTTGTTCAAACGCGGTATCAGCAAAATGCAAGCCTCTACCGAACAATGCAAACAGAAAAATGGGCGATTTATGCGATCTTAACACTCATGCTAATCATTGCCGCATTTAATATGGTCAGTGCCCTTTCTATGCTTATTCTAGAAAAAAAACAAGACATCCACATCCTGCTCAGCATGGGTTCAGGGAAATCACGGATACAGCGGATTTTTATCACAACCGGCCTGTTGTTAGGCGGATTAGGTACTGCAGCGGGTGTGTTGATCGCCTTTATTTTATGCATGCTGCAGGCGCGGTTTCAACTGATACCGATTACCGGCAACACGTTTTTAATTGATTATTTTCCGGTTAAGATGATGTGGACTGATCTCTTATTGGTCATTGGCAATACCGGACTGATTGTGTTACTGGCTTCCTGGCTACCGGCCCGCAGGGCGGTGTCTCTTCCATCGAACACGGACTAGCTGATCAATAATCACCCAGTGTTTCCGGATTTTGTAGCAATGCTTTTTGCAGCTGTTCATCATTTGGCGGAATGCCGTGCCACTCGTGGGTTCCTTCCATAAAGTCAACGCCCTTGCCCATGATTGTTTTCATCAGAATGACCACCGGCTTTTTTTGCCCGCAACGTTGTTTAGCCTCCTCCAGCACAGAAAGAAGCGATTCCCAATTGTGACCATCCATGTGTAAAACGTCCCAACCGAAGGCCTGGAATTTTGCTTGCAGGTCGCCCAGGGAGAGAACGGCGTCGGTTGATCCATCAATTTGTTGACCATTGCAGTCGATTGTGGCAATCCAGTTATCGATCTTTTGATGGGCCGCGAATAATATAGCCTCCCAGTTTTGACCTTCATCCAGCTCTCCATCTCCATGCAGGGAATACACGAAGGTATTGTCGTTATTGAGTTTTTTGGCGAGTGCGGCTCCAGCGGCGACACTCATACCCTGACCGAGCGATCCGCTTGACATACGCACGCCGGGTAATCCTTCATGAGTAGTGGGATGGCCTTGCAACCGACTGTTGATCTTCCGGAATGTGGCCAGTTCGGCAATCGGGAAATAGCCACTCCGGGCCAGTACGCTGTAGAAAACCGGTGAGATATGGCCGTTTGAAAGAAAGAACACATCCTCGCCTCTACCATCCATGTCAAAGGCCGGATTATGTTGCATTCCCTTGAAATACAGAGCGGTCAGAAAGTCGGCGCATCCGAGCGAACCACCGGGATGACCACTTTGAACAGCGTGAACCATGCGAACAATGTCTCGGCGAACTTGCGAGGCCACTCGGGCCAGTTGTTGATTATCCATAACGTAGTAGTGGCGCAAACCTACGGGAATCCGATTGAAATTCAAATCCAAGTTACCAACCTGATTTTGACCCCCAAGTCGATAAAATCAGGCGATTTTTGGTATACTTGCAAACCGAAACAGTTGGTGGAAGTCGTTTCGGTGATGACCGTCCCTGTTTCAAGGATTCAATATCTGCTCAGGGGCACAAAACGTGGCTATGGATAATATTATCTTGAGTTCCGGACTCGCTTTCATCATCTGTTTCTTCTCCATCCCGGTCATTATCCAGGTTGCGAAAGATAAAAAGCTGTACGATGAACCCGATGAACGGAAAGTACATAAAAATGTGATCCCCACCCTGGGCGGTCTGGGTATTTTTGCCGGATTTGCGATGGCGATTCTTCTCGGTTTTCCACCTAGTGGAACCACTGAACTTCCCTATTTCATGGCGAGTTTCTTAGTTGTTTTCTTTCTGGGACTGAAAGATGATATCCTGATCCTTTCTGCAACCAAAAAATTTGCTGGACAAATCATTGCCGCCTTCATCCTGGTTTATTTTGCCAATATCCGCATAGATAGTATGCACGGATTTCTGGGCATCCAGGAAATTCCGACGATGGCATCCACGATTTTAACGGTATTGACCATTGTAGTAATCATCAATTCATATAACCTGATTGACGGGGTGGACGGATTAGCTGGTTCCTTAGGCACGCTCACGTCCATCGGTTTTGGAATTTACTTTACGCTCATTCATCAGATCGGCTATGCCGTAATGGCCTTTGCATTGGCTGCCAGTCTGATCAGTTTTCTGATTTACAACTTTTCGCCGGCTAAAATATTTATGGGTGATACGGGATCGTTGCTGGTTGGGCTTATTCAGTCCATCCTGGTCATTCAGTTCATCAAGTTATGTGATTCAGCGGCCGTTCCATTTCGAATCAACGGCGGACCAGCTATCGGTTTTGCCGCGTTGAGTATCCCGCTGTTTGATACACTTCGGGTGTTTGGTCAACGTATTTTCAATCGTCGTTCACCATTCAGTCCTGACCGCAACCACATCCACCATTACTTGCTCGATGCCGGATGCAGTCATCCGCGAATCACTACGACACTGATTGGTATCAACTTGCTTACCTTAGGAGTTGCCATCTTACTCAGAGACCTCGGAACAAACTACCTGATAGCCGCCATCCTGACAATGGGTACGGCATACACCACGTTTATCTTTCGTTACAGACAACGCGTCCTCCTCCGCAACAAAGCAAAAAAAGCCATGCAAAGCAGCGAGACCGATTTACGTTCTTCCAATCGTTTGTTTCATTTACAGCCTGAAACGGCAGACGTCGACTAACGAATGTCCAACCATTGCTAGAGCATTCGATTGTCTAAACATTTATTATTTTTGCTCCGAAAATCATTCCTACTATGCCAAGTGCCGACGAGATAATACAAGATGCCAATGCGCATATGAACCGTTCCATTGCCCACCTCGAAGCTGAGTTGTCGAAGATTCGTGCCGGCAAGGCTAATCCGGCGATGCTGGAGGGCATCATGGTTGATTATTACGGAAACCCAACGCCCATCAATCAAGTGGCCAACATTTCGGTGTTGGATGCCCGCACAATTTCCCTGCAACCCTGGGAGAAATCCATGTTACAGGCGATCGAGCGGAGCATTATGGCGGCCAATATTGGCATTACCCCACAAAACGACGGAAGCAACATTCGGTTATTTCTGCCGCCCCTCACGGAAGAGCGCCGCAAAGAACTTGTGAAGCGATGCAACGGGGAAGGTGAACAGGCCAAAGTATCCATCCGCAATATCCGCCGCGACGCGATCGAGCAGATAAAAAAACAGCAGAAAGAAGGACTCAGCGAAGACGCCGCCAAAGACGCAGAAAAAGAAATGCAGGATGCCACAGATCGTTACATCGCCCTGGTAGACAAACACCTGTCTGCCAAAGAAAAAGAA
>JBJTXG010000307.1:0-2630 GCA_046082125.1 Ferruginibacter sp.
AATCGTTTTCAAGTTCATACGCAGGTATGTTGCGGCACCCATATTCATGGGTTCTTCCTGTACCCAGTACCAGATGGCTTTGGCATATTTTTTATACAACGCATCCAGTCTTTCTTGCGGGAGCGGATAGAGCTGTTCGAGTCGGATGATCGCTACATCTTTCCGTCCATCTTTATTTCGTTTTTCGTCGAGGTCGAAATAGATTTTGCCTGCGCAAAGCAGGATGCGTTTGATATCAGTTGGGTTTTCAATGGAGTCATCATCGATTACTTCCTGGAAGCAATCATTGGTAAATGCCTCCACAGGAGAAAAACTACCCTGGTGACGTAAATTGGCTTTGGGTGAAAAATTTACGAGCGGTTTGCGGAAGTCCCAAATCTGCTGCCGGCGAAGTGCATGGAAGAAATTAGCCGCTGTGGTGACATTGGTAATGACCATATTCAACTCGGCGCATTGTTGCAGAAACCGTTCCATGCGGGCGCTGCTATGCTCGGGGCCTTGTCCTTCATACCCGTGCGGCAGTAAGAGCACCATGCCGTTCATTGTTTGCCATTTTGTTTCGGCGGCCGACAAAAACTGGTCGATAATAATTTGGGCGCCATTGACAAAGTCGCCGAATTGAGCCTCCCAGATAGTCAGCACGTTAGGATTGGCCATGGCATAACCATATTCGAAACCGAGTACGGCGTATTCGCTCAAGAATGAATTATAAATTCGAAAGCGTGCCTGACCGGATGAAAACCGATTCAAGCGATTGTAGGCTTCATTCGTTCGTTCATCAAAAATCACGGCGTGTCGATGACTAAAGGTGCCGCGTTTCACATCCTGTCCGCTCATCCGAACATCTTTGCCCTCTTGGATCAGGCTGGCATATGCGAGAAGTTCTGCGGTAGCCCAGTCTATTTTTTTCTGATCTTCCAGTTGTTTCGTTTTTTCCTGTAGCAGTTTTTCCACTTTCTTAAGTGGCTTGAAATCATTGGGCCATTGCGTTAAGCCGTTGAACAGCGTAAGGAGTTGGTCCATCGAGATCGCCGTTTTGGGCGATTGATTAAAATCAGCCGCGGTGGCTTTGCGCATTTTTTGCCACCACTGTTCGGGCTTTTGGTAGGTATACGGCAGCGGCTTCTGCTTTACTTCGTCTAGTCGTTCCTGTAACTCTGCCATAAAGCGTTTTTCCATTTCCTTGGCAAGGGCTTTGGCATCGGGCTCACCGTTTTCAATCAGGTATTGCGTGTATACTTCGCGGGGGTTCAGGTGTTTTTCAATCAGCGCATAGAGCTGTGGCTGCGTAAACCGTGGTTCGTCACCCTCGTTGTGTCCATGGCGGCGATAGCAGACCATGTCAATAAAAATATCCGCATTGTACTGCTGACGGTATTTGATGGCGATTTCAGCTACTTTGACGACCGCTTCCGGATCGTCACCGTTCACATGAAAAACAGGTGCCTGGACCATTGAAGCGATGGATGTACAGTAATTGGCACTGCGGGCATCTTCAAAGTCCGTGGTGAAACCGATCTGATTATTGATTACAAAATGAATGGTACCGCCTGTATAGTATCCTTGCAGATTACTCATCTGCAACACTTCATAAACCACTCCTTGTCCAGCGATGGAGGCATCTCCGTGGATAAGAATAGGCAATATCTTATCATAATCACTTTCATACAGTACATCGGCCTTGCTGCGCGCGTAACCCACTACTAGCGGATTAACGGCTTCAAGGTGTGATGGATTGGGGCAGAGTTTGAGTCGGATGGCATGACCAGCTTTTGTTACGATATCGCTGCTGAAACCCAAATGGTATTTAACATCTCCGGAGCCCATGGTGGTATCCGGTATAGCCGTTCCTTCAAACTCATTAAAAATTTCCGCATAGGTTTTACCCAGAATGTTGGCTAGCACATTCAGCCGACCGCGATGAGCCATACCAATCACTACTTCTTTTACTTGCTGAGCCGCTGCTTCTGAAACAATAGCATCCAGGGCCGGAATGGTAGACTCCCCTCCTTCCAGACTGAATCGTTTTTGTCCGATATATTTCGTGTGGAGGAATTTTTCAAACATGACGCCCTCGTTGAGCTTTTGGAGGATGCGCCGGCGTTGATCGATCGATAATCTGCTGTTAGAGGCCGTTTCAATAGCCTTTGTGATGAATTGGATTTTCTCCTCGTCATGAACATAACTATACTCCACGCCAATGTGATCGCAGTAGCATTTTTTTAGTTTAGCAATGATATCAGCGAGCTTGGCTTGTCCGAGTCCGATAAAGTGACCGGCTTGAAAGGACTGGTCAAGGTGTTTTTCTGAAAGTCCGAAGTGTGTGATATCCAAATTGGCTTTTCGGTCTCTGCGTTCACGAACGGGATTGGTTTGGGCGATCAGGTGTCCTTTTCGCCGATAGGCTTCGATTAGATTGTATACGGCAAACTCCTCATTGAGCTGGCCGGATGCTGGTCACCCGTTGTTGTTTCCGTATTTACGACACCAGCCGTTACGGCGAAATCAAATCCTTCGAAAAACTTTTTCAGTTCAGGATCGACTGCTGTGGGGTCCTGCTGATAGTTTCTATACAAATTCTCGATATAGGCGGGTGTTGCGTTGGTGATATATTGAAAATCCTTCATGAT
>JBJTXG010000308.1:0-2023 GCA_046082125.1 Ferruginibacter sp.
AAAAAAGCGAATCCATCAAATCTGTATTTTCAACAAGACCGCTACCATCTTCAGTAAGATATAATCCATCATCAGATAAAGCCAATAAGCCGGGGTAATCAAGAGCACATACTTCATGGATATTTGAGTCATTCACCCCAAGAACAAAGCCATAGTTTATAATTGAATGTAACGCACCCAACGTATATTTTTCATTAAGTCTATCGATAGTTAAACAAGGTGGCTTCGTATTAGGCATATCAATAAAAGCGGTAACACCGCCAGCAGCTGCCGCACGTGTTTCAGTATAAATATCCGCTTTGTAAGTAAACCCGGGCTCTCGAAAATGAACTTGCGAGTCAATAATACCAGGTAGCACATAATGACCAGCAACATCCATTACATATTTATTGGCAACTGGAATGTCTTCCTCTATAGCCATAATTCGGTCATTGATAATTAAAAGATCGGTAGTGATGATTTGACCATCTGATACCATCCTGGCATTTTTTATAACCGTTTCTGGTTTATTTGATTGATTATTCAGCATTGTTGTATGTTGAGGTAATAAATGGGCATTCCAAAAGTAATATTAAAGGGAAATGTTACGCCCAGTGCCATTGGAATATAAATACCCGGATCGGCTTTAGGTGCAGCTAATTTCATCGCTGCCGGTACAGCAATATAAGAGGCACTTGCCGCCAATACAGCCAAAATGAACCGATTTCCAATATTTGATGTCACCAATTGACTTAAAAAGCAAACGGCAATACCATTAAACAAGGGCATAAACACAGCAAAAAGTGTTAGGAATAATCCGGCATTTTTAAACGCGCTGAAACGTTTTGCCGTTACAATCCCCATCTCTAATAAAAAAATGGCCAAAAATCCTTTAAAAATATCGGTTGTAAACGGCTTGATTCCTTCTGCCTGTTTAACATCAGCGATCATGCCTATAAGCAAGCTTCCAATGATTATTAAAACACTGCCATTTGTAAATGAATGACGAATCACTGGGCCTAAGCTACTTTTTGATTTTTTTCAGCAGAGAGATTGAGCAACAACACGCCTACAATAATGGCCGGGAATTCCATAAAAGCCATAACGGCAACCATGTGACCTCCAAAAGCAATATTTTCCATTTCGAGATACTGAATAGCCATAACGAATGTGACGGCACTAACAGAGCCATATGCTGATACAATCGCAGCCGCATTGGATGAATCTACTTTCTTCTTTAACAGATAAAACGAATATACGGGGATGATACTGGCTATGCAAATTGCAAAAAGAATCGAAAATAACAATTCATGACTCAAAGGACTATGTGCTAATTCTTGACCACCTTTAAACCCAATTGAAAAAAGCAAATAGAGGGAAATAAAACGAATGCTCGATGATGGAATTTCCAAGTCGCTTTTAACAATAACAGCCAAAACGCCCAATAAAAAAAATAAAAGAGTCGGATTTGTCAGGTTTTGCAGTAATATTTCAAACTTCATGTATAACTAATTTACGGATTACAATAATTGCAATACATCGGGTCTTCGTGTATTTTACCATGTGGATTTTCTTTTATCACAAAATGATTACAGGATTGACACCGGTAAATATGTTTTAAGATGGCATTGGTAGGAAGTCCGCACCATTGGCATGGAAGACCATCGATAATATCAGTAACAACAAAACCAGGCGATTTACATACAGGACAAACTGATTGAATATGGTTGACTAGTTTGAAGGTCATTTTTCGTATAAAGTCCATACGGGTAGGATTTACATGGGCACGCATATCTGTTTCTACAAAAACAGACCCGTACTTTTTTTTGAATTGATGATAAATGACTTCAAGTTTTTGTATATCGGTAATCCCTTTTCTAATATCATCAAATCCAGTTATCTTATTTTTGACAATCAAACCATGCGAAGGAAATTGAACCCTTTTGGCAAAGGCTCTCAGACCCTCTAAAGATCTAGGCTCAAAAGAAGAAAAATTCGTTTCTGTACTTAAATCACGGGCAATAATTTCTTTGTTATTTTTTTT
>JBJTXG010000309.1:0-3047 GCA_046082125.1 Ferruginibacter sp.
CCAAAAAAACGCCCATGGACATCCACAAGATACCCATACCCCAGTCCATAATGCTACGCATGCGAACCATACCTTGTTGGAGATTATTGAGGGTTGTATTGGAATTTTCTTCCGCTAACTTGTTCATCGTCCGACTTTCGCGCAAGTTACTTCAAATGTCATCATCCACCTCGAACACGGCAATCCCTTTTTTACGCATCGGCGCTGTTCGTATATCTTTGCTTTAAACAACACAAGCATGCGCGTTTTAATGGTTTGTTTAGGGAACATCTGCCGCAGTCCACTGGCAGAGGGAGTGCTTCGTGATAAAGTAGCGAAAGCCGGACTGAATTGGGTCATCGATAGTGCGGGTACACTGGATTATCATGCCGGTGCGGCACCGTTTCCGCTTAGTCAGGAAGTGGCAAAAGACAATGGAATCGACATCAGCCAGTTGAAAGCGAGACCATTTGTACCAAGTGATTTTGATCAGTTTGACCTGATTTATGCGATGGCCAATGATGTTTTGTATGGCATGCAACAGATTGCCGGCACGTCGTTTGACCATCAAAAAGCTATGCTCTTTCTGGATGAACTGCAACCAGGTGCATTCCAAGACTTAAAAGACCCCTACTACGGCACCAAACAAGATTTCGAAGATGTGTATGATCTGATTGATAAAACCTGCGAGGCCATCATCTCCCGATACGCAAAAAAATAACTATGTCTAAGCCAAGTTTGCCACAGGGCACCCGGGATTTTACAGCGGATACCCTCCGCAAACGATCCTTTATCCTCAATACCATTCGTGCGGCATTTGAAGCCTACGGCTTTGAACCGCTGGAGACGCCGGCCATGGAGCAATTGGATACGCTTATGGGTAAATACGGAGAGGAAGGAGACCGGCTGATTTTCAAGATCCTAAATAACGGCTTACATGAACCAGGCAACCACGACAAAGCCACCGAAGGATTTCAAAAGGTCCTAGCAGGAAAGAATTCAACTCAGCTCACCGAACGAGCACTGAAATATGATCTCACGATCCCGTTTGCCCGGTTCGTAGCCATGAATCATGGAAAACTAACGTTTCCGTATAAACGATACCAGATACAGCCGGTTTGGCGGGCCGATCGACCACAAAAAGGCAGGTACCGTGAATTCACTCAGTGTGATGCCGATGTGGTTGGTAGTACTTCGTTGCTCAATGAAGCCGATTTGGCCAATATCTATCATACCGTTTTTACAAAACTCAACCTGCCTGAATACAGTCTTCGCATCAACAGCCGAAAACTGCTAGCTGCCTTGGCTGAGGCTTGTGGAAACTCGAATCTGCTGACACCCATCAGTGTTGCAATCGATAAACTGGATAAGATCGGCTGGGAAAAAGTACAGATGGAATTGATGCGTCACGGGCTTACTAACCCTCAATTGTCTTTTATCGAGCAATACCTGTCGATTGCGGGAGACAATGTGGAGTGTATTGAAAAAGCTCGTCTACTCTTTGATGGCAACGCCACGGCAACCGAAGGACTGGCTGAATTGTCCGCTGTATTACAGCATACACCGAACTGCAATATCCGCATCGACCTTACGTTAGCCCGAGGATTAAACTATTACACCGGTATCATTTTTGAAGTAAGTCCACCCCCGGATGTACGTATCGGATCCATTGGTGGAGGCGGTCGTTACGACAACCTCACAGCCCTGTTCGGTGTACCTGACCTGACCGGCGTGGGTATCAGTTTTGGTGTTGATCGAATCTATGATGTACTCGACGAATTGAATCGATTTCCGGAAGGACTTACACAAGGCACCCGCGTCTTATTCATGAATATGGGCGAAGAAACGATTCAGGTTTTATATCAACACCTTCAGCAACTTCGCAGCAAATCGATAGCCTGTGAGATATACCCGGATGCCATCAAGTTGGAAAAGCAATTCAAGTACGCCGACAAAAAAAACATTCCTTTCGCCGTGCTCATTGGCAGTCACGAAATGGCCCAACAGCAATGTGTGGTAAAAAACTTGCGAACGGGCGAACAGCAAGCCATTCCCTTGTCATCACTTGCTTCGTTTATTGGCGAACAGGATTAGGCCATGCACCCTTTTGCTATACTGATTCATATACAATGGCAGCGCCTTGTCCAACCCCCACGCACATGGTGGCTAACCCGTATTTTCCATTGCGTCGTTTCAGTTCATGCAGTAAGGTTGCGGAGATGCGTACACCACTGCAACCCAACGGATGACCTAAGGCGATTGCCCCTCCATTGACGTTTACTTTTTCAAGATCAAGTCCAAGATCATGAATACAGGCAATACTCTGCGAGGCAAAGGCTTCATTTAATTCGATCAAATCCAGATCCTGAACCGTAATGCCGGCACGTTTCAACGCTTTGTGTGTGGCCGGTACAGGACCGATGCCCATGACAGCCGGTTCTACGCCGGCGATGGCCATGGATTTTATTTTGGCAATTGGTTGCAGGTTGCAGGCTTTTAAAGCAGCCTCTCCGACCAGCAACATGGCGGCGGAACCATCATTGATTCCACTGCTGTTTCCGGCTGTTACGGTTCCATCTTTCAGAAAAGCGGGTTTGAGCTGGGCCAGTTTTTCCATGGAAGAGAGACGCGGGTGTTCATCTTGTTCCATTTCAAACACCTCCTTCCCTAATGGTACTGTGATAGAAACAAGCTCATCCGCAAATTTTCCGGCCTTGTGTGCTGCGTCATATTTCTGTTGGGATGAAAATGCAAAACCATCCTGTGCTTGGCGACTGATATTCCATTGCCTGGCCACATTTTCAGCCGTTTCGCCCATGGAATAAGGGAAATACAGTTCAGCCAACTTTTTATTAATAAAGCGCCAGCCCATGGTTGTATCAAACACTTGTGGCGTTCGTTCAAATGCGGTACTGGCCTTGGCCATTACAAATGGCGCACGGGTCATGCTTTCCACACCACAAGCGATCATCGCCTGGGCGTCACCAGCTGCAATGGTACGTGCCGCATCCATAATCGCCTGCAGACCACTGGCACATAGTCGGTTGACCGTATTTCCTCCGACAGTG
>JBJTXG010000310.1:0-6275 GCA_046082125.1 Ferruginibacter sp.
CTTCTTGTAAACGGGCGATTTGTCTGCCCCGATAGGCGCTGCCTTTGGGCGGCATATACGTTTCCTGATCCCATTCCAGCACAGCCGCCGCATGGCGCAGATCGGCGATCCGTTGCATGCGCTTTATGTATTCATCATATCTTTGGTTACTCATCGTATGCTTGTTCGGCAAGGTACGAAACCCATCCTTTGAAACATTAAATCAACGGCAATGTCTATTCGGGAAATTGTTCGGGTATTGGAAGCCATGGCGCCACCGGCTTTACAGGAATCATATGATAATGTGGGATTGCTGGTTGGTGATGCGCAAACGGAATGTACCGGTGTGCTGGTATCGTTAGACGTTACCGAACGAGTGATTGACGAGGCGGTTGAAAAAGGTTGTAACCTGATCGTGTCTCATCATCCCATTCTGTTTCAGGGAATCAAAAAATTGACGGGCGCTCATTATGTCGAGCGTGTGTTGCTGAAGGCCATCAAACAAGATATAGCGCTGTATGCCATCCATACCAACCTCGATAATGTGCTGACGGGTGTTAGTGGCCGTATGGCCGACCGGCTCGGGTTGGTTGACCGGCGCGTGTTAGAGCCCAAGGAGGACCAACTCTATCAGTTGAGTGTATATGTTCCGGCAACCCATTTGTCGGCGCTGGAGTCGGCATTGTATACGGCGGGAGCCGGAAACTTGGGTCAATACAGCGAGTGTGGGTTTGTGACCGATGGCATTGGAGGGTTCAGGCCCGGTGCGGGTGCTCATCCGCATACCGGTGAGGTGGGCCAGCGGCATGTGGGCTCCGAAAAAAAACTGGAAGTCGTTTTCCAATCATGGCATAAAACATCCGTTTTGCGTGCTATGCACGAGGTTCATCCTTATGAAGAGATTGCCTATGCTTTGCAGCAACTCGAAAATACCGTTTCAGCCATCGGAGCTGGCGTAATCGGTCGGCTACCGGCGCCTGTGGATGAGCGTGTTTTCCTGCAAACTATCAAAGAAGTATTTGGTTTACAAGTGATTAGGCATACTCCACTGCGGGAGAAACCTGTGCAAACGATTGCCTTGTGTGGAGGCTCGGGGCAATTCCTCACACGACAGGCCATGGCGGCTGGAGCTGATGTGTACATCACGGCCGACATCAAGTACCATGAATTTTTTGAGGCCGATGGCCGGATCCTTCTGGCTGACATCGGCCACTACGCAAGTGAACAGTTCACAATGGATTTATTGCTTGAACAATTACGGCTAAATTTCCCTACCTTTGCGCTCCTAAAAACATCGGTTGACACGAATCCTGTTCGGATTTTTCCGGGGTAAATGCCGGGGCTACAACAGGAGCAACCTACAAACGCTTCAATCTTATGGCAGCTGTTAAAGAGATTTCCATTGAAGAAAAGCTGAAAGGCTTGGTTCGCCTTCAAAAAATTGATCTGAAACTGGATGAAATTCAGATCCTCAAGGGAGAGTTACCTATCGAGGTGAAAGATCTAGAAGATGAGATCGAGGGACTGCATGCCCGTCAAACCCGTATCGAAGAAGAGATCAACGGCATCCAGGAATTCATCGAAAGTAAAAAAGAAGGGATTAAAGAAGCCCAGGCGCTGATCAAGAAATACGAGAAACAAAGCGAGAACGTAAAAAACAACCGCGAGTTCGAAGCCATCAACAAAGAAATTGAGATGCAGCAACTCGAGGAGAAGCTTTGTGAGAAACATATCAAAGATGCAACGGAAGAAATAGCCGAAAAAGTAAAACAACTGGATCTGGCCAAAAAAGCCGTGGCAACCAAAGAAACCAACCTGACCGGCAAAAAAACCGAGCTTGAAAAGATTATCGCTGAAACCGAAAAAGAGGAAAAAGAATACAACAAACAAGCCGACAAAGCCCGTGCTGAGGTGGAATCCCGTTTGCTGACAAGCTACGACCGAATTCGTGGAAATTACCGGAATGGACTGTCCGTTGTGCCCATTGAGCGCGACAGTTGCGGTGGTTGTTTCCATGCGATTCCTCCACAAAAACAAAGTGAGATCCGCATCCGTAAAAAAATCATGGTTTGCGAAAACTGCGGTCGGATTCTGGTGGATGAAGAGCTGAATGATTCGATTGAAGTCAAGTAAGTTTACCAAAACAAATAATGTCCCCGGCCTCCGGGGATTTTTTTTATCCCACCGTTTCAGTGGATTTCATCGGAATTGCCTGCGTTATTTTAATTAATTTGCTGCCGTGTTGAAATCCCTTTATATCGAGAATTATGCCATCATTTCGCGGCTTTCCATGGAGGTGGATCCCGGCTTCAATGGGATTACCGGAGAAACCGGTGCCGGTAAAAGTATTTTGATTGGGGCTTTGCAACTGGTGCTGGGTCAACGTGCGGATACGTCGGTGTTGTTGAACAAAGACAAAAAATGTATCGTAGAGGCCGTCTTCACAGCGCCGGCTTCCGACTTCATGGATACCTTATGGATTCGGTATGATCTCGACGCGGCTCCCGACATCATCCTTCGCCGGGAATTATCAGCCCAGGGAAAGTCCAGAAGTTTTATTAATGATACACCCGTTTCGTTAACCGCCATAAAAGAAATAGGCAGTCAGCTGGTTGATTTACATCAACAGTTTGATACCCTTGACATTCGCACAGCCGGTTTTCAATGCCATGTATTGGATGCGCTTGCACATAACACCGATCTGCTGCGTGCTTACCAGCGGGATTACCAGCAATACAGCACCCTTTCAAAGCAGCTTTACGAACGGGAAGCCGATTGGGATCGTATCAATCGTGAAGCCGACTATACCCGCTTTTTACTTGATGAACTGGAGGCCGTGCAACTAAAACCGGATGAATTAGAGCAAACGGAAGAGAAGCTGAAGCGCATGGAAAATGCCGAGCATATCAAACAACAATTACAATTGGTATCGGAGGCGTTGGATGAGGGTGAGCAACCAGTTGTTCATCGGCTCAAGAGTTTGCAACAGCTCGTGGGCCAACTACTCAGGCATTTACCTGAGGCTGAATCATTACATCAGCGCATGATCCAGGTGGGTATAGAATTAAAAGATATTGCTGGCGAGGTACAAACCCTGCAACATCACGTACAATTTGATTCGGGTGATTTGGAGCAGTTGCAAAACCGGTTGTCGGAGGGATATCGGTTATTAAAAAAACACCAGGTACAAACCACGGCCCAGCTGCTGGAAATACAATCATCGCTCGCTGAAAAAATGATTCAGTTCGAACAGAGCGATGCCCATCTCGACTCGTTGCGTGCGCAGGTCAATACACTGAACATACAGTGTGAACAACAGGCTGCCCTTCTTTCTGCTTCCCGCAAAAAACAAGTGTCGGAGGTTGTGGATCGGGTGCACACATTGCTCGACCGTGTGGGCATGCCCAATGCGCGATTGCAAGTTGCGGTGGATCCGATACCCATCGGTGCCGATGGCGCTGACCGGGTGCAATTTCTGCTTGACGCCAATAAAAGCGGGCGTTTTGAGCCGTTGGCCAAAGTGGGCAGTGGTGGTGAGTTAAGTCGCTTGATGTTATGCATCAAATCGCTAGTGGCTGCAGAAATGCAGATGCCAACGCTTATATTCGATGAGATCGATACCGGCATCAGTGGTGAGGCGGCCCGTCAGGTTGGACATATCTTGCAGGCGTTCTCGCAGCATCATCAGGTGTTACTCATCACCCATCAGCCACAGATAGCGGCCCGGGCCCATACACATTGGTATGTATACAAACAGGAACAGGAGGGCTCCATCCAAACGGCGATTCGCAAATTGCGTATGGATGAGCGTATTGATACCATCGCCAGCATGATGAGTGGCGACCGTCCTACGAAAACAGCCCTGGCCAACGCTCGGGAAATGATCCAGCACGGATGATCGTTGAGAAAGAATTACTTTTGCATTCAAATAAAAACCGCTTATGTCTAATCAGTTACTCAAAGGAAAAAAAGGAATCATTTTTGGTGCGTTGGATGAGAAGTCCATTGCCTGGGTTACCGCCTTGCGTTGTCATGAGGAAGGGGCTTCCATTGTATTAACCAATGCGCCGGTGGCCATGCGGATGGGCGAGATCAATAAACTGGCCGAGCAGATTCAGGCGCCGGTGATTCCATGCGATGTGAGTAATGCGGAGGATGTAGAGAATCTGATTACCAAAGCCATGGATCATTTTGGCGGTGGGTTTGATTTCATACTGCATTCGATTGGTATGAGCTTGAATGTGCGCAAAGGCCGTCACTATACCGAAATAGACTACACACATAATCTGAAAACCTTTGAGATCTCCTCGATGAGTTTACACCGCGTATTGGCCACTTGCATGAAAAAAGAGGCCTTGAACGAGTGGGGGAGCGTGGTGGCATTAAGCTACATTGCAGCGCAGCGGGTTTTTCCGGATTACAATGAGATGGCCGATGCCAAAGCGTTGCTCGAAAGCGTGGCCCGTAGTTTTGGGTATCATTATGGGGTTAAGAAAAAAGTTCGGATCAATACGATTTCCCAATCGCCAACCAAAACAACCGCCGGCAGTGGCGTGAAAGGATTCGACGGGTTTATTCATTATGCAGAGAATATGAGTCCGTTAGGCAATGCCACGGCGGCCGATTGTGCCAATTATATTGTAGCCATGTTCAGTGATCTAACTCGGTTGGTGACCATGCAAAATCTGTTTCATGATGGAGGCTTCTCCTACACCGGTGTTACCAATGCCGTGATCGAGCAGATGGAAAAATGAGTTCCTTTCCCCGACCTGCCTGATGGCAGAGGTTCAAGATGTTCAACACGTTCAATAGGTTTGGAACGTTGGGTAGGTTACCGATTTTGGAAGGTTGCCGAGGTTGTTTATCAATCACAAATCACAAATCGTTCAACAGGTTCAAGATGTTTGGAACGTTTGGAACGTTTGGAACGTTGAGTAGGTTAGGAATTCATTACAAATCACTAATTACTAATCAAAAATTTTTCAACACGTTCAAGATGTTCAAGAGGTTCTGTAGATCTTCATCAACCTATTGAAACTATGGAACCTTCTAAACTTATTAAACATTAACCCCAAACTCGCGAAGCGAATAAACAAGCGCAGCGAACAAACCTACCTGTCGGCCAAATTGGTCAATCAACGTACCATTAACCTATCGGGCAGTAATGTGCAGGCATTTCTGATTGAACTCGTATTTTACATAGCATTTTTTCTCGGAGCGTAACTGACGGAGGGCCTCGATAAAGGCTTTTTTCTGAGCCGCCCGACCCACAAAGCTGTTGTACGCGATGTCAACGGTTTTTCCGCGCAAATGGGCCGAATGTTCAATAGCATTGCGGTTGGTTTCCGAAAGTTGATTCACCGACTCTACGCAGCGCGTCATACTGGTAATGGTAAACGGATGGTAGGAGATAGAAGCCTCCCGACACTCGGCACGGTACCGGTCGCTCAGCTTTTTTAAAAAACCCGATGCCTTGGGCAACAAAAGCGGTTTGGAATGCTGCATAGGCGCTAAAACAAACCGACTGCTGGATTGAACGCGTACCAGCATCTTTCGTTTACGCAGCGACTCTAAATCGGCAAAAGTTTGCTGAGGAGGGATGCCCTCTTTTTTGTAAGCCTGATTGTGCTGGTCGATCCCATCGGTAAACAACACGTCACATTGTGGACATAAATCATCTTCCGGCGACCGTGTGATCATCCCTTGCGAACCGGATATTCTGAAAACCAGCGCAAGCGCTGAAACGCCTACGATCAGAGCAAGGCCAAGCAGTAAAATGGGTGTACGCATCGACGTTGGATTTTTACAAAGATTCAAGTTTCTGTATAAAAAATCATACCCAGCCAATTCGTCGATGCAATTTTAACATTTAACTCAACATGTTGAAACACCTTTCTTAAACAAATACAGGCCTGATTTGTACTAGGTAGTATGAAAATCAGTTTAACCGGATTGCTATTCATTGGCAGCTTATTGATGGCCTGTACAGGAACGCACCATGCCGGCAATGAGGCGCCGGCAAAAACACCCATTGTATTAACGGAAGATGAGTGGAAGGTCCGCCTAACACCCAATCAGTTTGCAATCCTCCGAAAAAATGAAACCGAACCCGCCTTTTCGGGCAGCTTGCTCCACGAGCAAAAATCGGGCACCTACCGCTGTGCGGGTTGCGGACAGGCGCTTTTTGAAAGCACCAGCAAATTTGACGCGCATTGCGGATGGCCTAGCTTCGACAAAGAACTCGCAGAAGCCGGTATTCAAAAAAAAATGGATTACTCGCATGGAATGGTCAGAAC
>JBJTXG010000311.1:0-3398 GCA_046082125.1 Ferruginibacter sp.
TCCATGCGCTACACACTGGTTGATGGTCAGGGTAATTTCGGTAGCCAGGATGGCGATCCGCCCGCGGCCATGCGTTATACGGAGGTTCGTATGGAGAAGTTTGCCGAAGCCATGATGGATGATCTCGATAAAGACACCGTCGACTTTCAATATAATTTCGATGATTCCCTGATGGAACCAACGGTATTGCCTACACGCATACCGCAATTATTGCTCAACGGCAGCAGTGGCATCGCGGTTGGCATGGCCACCAATATGATGCCGCACAATCTAAACGAGGTGGTCGATGGCTGTATTGCCTATATCAAAAACAAAGAAATAACCCTTGAGGAGCTGATCAAACATGTGAAAGCCCCTGATTTTCCAACCGGAGGTATCATTTATGGATACGAAGGGGTTCGACAGGCCTTGTTCACCGGAAGAGGCCGGGTAGTTCTTCGTGGTAAAACAACCGTGGAGAGTGACGCAAAGGGAAAGGAAAAAATCATCATCACCGAAATTCCTTATCAGGTCAACCGCGATACATTGACTCAGAAAATCGGTGAACTGATTCAGGAAAAAACCATCGAAGGCATCAGTGATGTTAATAATGAAAGTAACAATAAAGAAGGCACCCGAATTGTCATTGAACTGAAACGGGATGCTGTTGCCCAGGTCGTTATCAACCAGCTCTACAAATATTCCGAGCTGCAAACATCCTACGGCATAAATAATGTAGCACTCGTCAAAGGCCGTCCCCGTATTCTCAATATTCGCGAACTCATTTCAGAGTTTGTGGAATTCCGGCATGAAGTGGTTGTTCGTCGTACTCGCTACGAGCTGAAAAAGGCAGAGGAGAGGGCACATATCCTCGAAGGATACATAATCGCACTCAACAACCTCGATGCGGTCATTAAACTTATTCGCGAAAGTGCCACGCCGGTTATCGCCCATGAGGGATTAAAATCCTCCTTCGGCATGAGCGACATCCAGGCAAAAGCCGTGCTGGAACTACGTTTGCAACGGCTGACCGGCATGGAAATTGAAAAAATCCGCGAGGAGCATGCCGAAATCATGAAATTGATCGAACACTTAAAGTTGATTCTTGCCAATGAGGACATGCGTTTTGACATTATTGAGAAAGAACTCAACGAAGTCAAAGAACGATTCGGCGATTCCCGCAAATCCGAAATCGTTTATGCCGATGATGAAATTAATATGCTGGATCTGATTGAAGAAGAAGATGTCGTTGTCACCATATCTCATCTGGGCTATATTAAACGTACATCCGCATCGGAATATCGCCAGCAAAAACGCGGCGGTCGGGGTGCGCGCGGAAGCAGCACCCGCCAGGAAGATTATATTGAACACTTGTTTGTGGCTTCCACGCATCATACCTTGTTGTTCTTCACCGAAAAAGGTCGCTGTTACTGGCTGAAAGTATATCAGATTCCGGAGGGCGACAAAACCAGCAAGGGAAGAGCCATTCAAAACCTGGTCCAAATACCGGCTGATGATAAGGTTCGGGCTATCATTGATGTTGCAAACTTCGATGACGATGAATTTGTCCAATCACATTTTATCGTGCTTTGCACCAAACAAGGCATCATTAAAAAGACGGATCTCGCTGATTTTAGCCGGCCACGTCAAACGGGTATCAACGCAATCAATATCCTGGAAGGCGATCAACTATTGGCTGCCGAGCTTACCGATGGCAACAGTGAAGTGATGCTGGCTGTCAAAAGCGGACGGGCGATTCGCTTTCACGAAAATACGGTTCGCAGTACCGGACGGGGAGGTATCGGTGTAAACGGTATCGAGGTGGATGAGCAATCGGATTGTGTTGTTGGAATGATCTGTGTGAATAAAGAAGATAAATCCAAAACTGTACTGGTAGTCAGTGAAAAAGGATACGGAAAACGAACGTCGCTGGATGATCCCGAAACCGGCGAACCTAACTACCGGATTACCAACCGAGGCGGTAAAGGCGTTAAAACAATCAACGTCACGGAAAAAACCGGAGGGCTGGTCGGCCTGTTGGCTGTTACCGAAAAAGAAGATCTCATGATCACCTGTGTAAGTGGTATTACCATTCGCATGTCGGTTTCAGCGATTAGTGAGCAGGGACGAGCCACACAGGGTGTGAAATTGATTCGTGTGGATGATGGTGATCAGATCGCCGGAATCACCAACTTGGATGAAATGGAAGAAGACACCCAGGAAGGCTCCGAATCCAATGAACTACCTGAATCCGGACCCGACACGCCAACCACTGAGTAAGGAATTACTAGTCAACAGTAGTCGAAACCAAGTCCTCATTTGTTCCATCATGGAGCAAGCGTTTTTATAATCTAGGTATCAGATTGTTTTATGGCCAAGGTCAGTAAAGAACAAGACGAAATATGGCGGAATGATCCCCAAAAATGGAAATGGGGCCTTTTTTACTACAATCCGGATGACGATCGGATATTACCACCTAAAAAGAATCCGGCCATGGGTTGGACGATCAATTTTGCCAATCGGCAGTCTATCTATTTATTTATTTTGATTTTGCTGATTCAACTCACGCTGCTGATTGCGTTACAGTTATTGATGAGATAGTTACCATCAATTTTGAGGGGAGTAAGTTGAAAGTTTGTTTTCGGGGATTACAACCAAAACAACTTACAGAAGTCGTGTTTATCTCTGAGTGAATTGCTCAAATACTATACTTAACATAATATTAATTATAGGAAATAAAGTTGCATTTACTATTGGATTTACGCGTGAATCAGAACATGCGCATCATGCGTTCGGCGCCGCGAGGCATGTCGCCACCAGGCATGCCCATGCCAGTTTGCATTTGTCCGGTGAACTTATTCAAACGGAAAATCAGTGATAACAAAAAGTAACGACCTAAGCGATTGGTTCGGGTATCCGTAAAACCAGTTGCCGTTACCGAACGGTTAACGCCAATATTTTGATTCAGCAGATCAAATCCCTGCAGCTTCAGCGATAAGTTTTTCTTTGGTAAAAATTGTTTTTCCAGACTGGATTGAATGATAAACGGATTGGCCGTTGCGTTGGCAGATAAACCATAATTCAAGGTTTTATCTAATTCAAAACTGATAATGAAATCTTTAGGTAAAAATATACGCGTCGTATTTGAGAAAACCCAGCTTACATTGGTGCTATTCAGTTCCTTTTGTGCGGTATTTTGGTTTGCATTCAGCGAATAATTGACGCCAAGATTGGTTTCCAGCCATTTTTTGACTTTAATATCGGTTGATAATCGCTGACCAATCACCCAATTCCGGCCATCATTGCGTTTATTTTGATCCAGGGAATCACGTAAATACGATACATTGTTGTTATAAATAACGTTGCCTCCAATATTAAATACGTATTTCCGGTTTTTGATGGGTTTAGATATATTATAG
>JBJTXG010000312.1:0-3516 GCA_046082125.1 Ferruginibacter sp.
CAATAATAAACGTAAACGGCGTCCTTTTTCAGCTGTTTTTCTAAAGATAATCTAAAAATAAAGTATCTTTTCCGCAAAAATTTAAATCCATGTCTGAAAAAGTTCAATCGTCTAATACCCCGACCAACTATGGAGCCCTCAGTACGTTGGTTACTGTTTTCTTTTTTTGGGGATTTATTGCAGCCGGCAATAGCATTTTTATCCCCTTTTGCAAACATTATTTCAAGCTGGATCAATTTCAAAGCCAGTTGATTGATTTTGCGTTTTATACGGCCTATTACATTGGTGCGCTTTTCTTATTCGCCTATGGATCTTTTGGAGGAAAAGACCTGGTGGGTAAATGGGGATACAAACGAAGCATTGTGCTTGGACTCTTATTTTCTGCTCTCGGAGCCATCGCCATGATTTTGGCCGTAAATGGCAATACGTTTCCGGGGATGTTGATTGGCTTATTTATCGTAGCATTAGGGTTTTCGTTGCAACAAACGGCCGCACAACCATTTGCCATATCCCTGGGTGATCCTGCAACGGGTACTAGTCGTGTGAATTTAGGCGGAGGTATTAATTCATTTGGCACTACAATTGGCCCGATTGTGGTTGCCTTTGCCCTGTTTGGAACGACGGCAGCCGTAACGGACAAAGAAATTGAATCATTGAGTTTGAATAAAGTGATCATCCTTTATTCCTGTGTTGGCGCATTATTTATTGCCGCTGCAGCGTTATTTCACTTCGCCAAAAAAGTTCCGGCCGGCGTTCAAGTAGAGAAAACCGAAAAATCAAACAAAGCGCTGACGAGCCTGATCATGCTGACAGGCTTTCTGATCGTATTTTTTGTTCCAATATTCAGCAGCTACAACTCGAACGAACAGAAAACAATTGAAAAAAACGATGCCGAAATAAAGTCAGTAAAAAAAGCCATCGATTCCACCTTGAAGGCGTCTATCATCATACAGGACTCCAGTTTTGCCGATGAATTCTATGGTGAAAAAAAGAAGAAATTCGCTAAAGCCCGAATAGACTCATTGAAAAAAGTGTATCAAACTGATAGCACAACATTGGCTACACTAGCTATGATTGACAATAAAATAAAAAATATAGAATCAACTGACTTAAAATCAACGGCTTTAAAGAAACCATTGGAATCATACCGTTTAAAATGGCTATTTGGAGCACTGTCTGTTGTTCTACTGACATTACTCTTGTCGAACCTGATGGCCCAAAGCAAACCTGAAGGCTGGGGCGCCATGAGGTATCCTCAATTGGTTTTAGGCATGTTGGCGATCTTTGTATATGTTGGAGTGGAAGTGGCCATTGGCTCAAATTTAGGCGATCTGCTGAAACAGGAATCTTTTGGCGGAAAACAAGCTTCCGAGGCTGCGCCTTACATTTCCATGTACTGGGGCTCCCTGATGATTGGTCGTTGGATGGGTGCCGTATCTGCATTCAATTTCTCGAAACGAATGAAGCAAATCCTGCAGTTTATCGTTCCATTATTTGCTTTTGGTGTCATATTGGCTGTCAACACAATGGCCAAATACGACATGACGCCGCTGTATTACTATGTCGTTTGCGTGTTCGTTCAGATTGCTGCTTTTTACCTGAGTGGCGATAAGCCGGCACGTACCTTGATGATTTTTGGTTTTCTCGGAATGATCGCCATGATTGTTGGTACCATGACGACCGGAACCGTTGCTACCTATGCCTTTCTGAGCGGGGGCCTCTTCTGTTCTATTATGTGGCCTTGCATTTTTACGCTCTCGATTGCCGGATTAGGTAAGTATACTACCCAGGGATCTGCCTTTTTAATCATGATGATCCTTGGTGGCGGTATTATTCCTCCTATCCAAGGCAAACTGGCCGATATTATTGGCATTCAGTCCTCTTTTTGGATACCGGTGGCCTGCTTTGCTTATCTCACGTTATTTGCCATTTTAGTCACCGGCATTTTGAAAAAGCAGGGGGTTCAGATGGGAAGCAGTCAGGCTCCGAGCGGCCATTGAGACCATTAAATAGTTCTTCACTACGAAAACAAAGCACGTTCACGAAAGCGGACAAGAATACAACGTTCAACTCATTTTTTTATCTCACATTTTCTTTTCAATATGTATACTATAGGCATCGATGTTGGTGGAACCACTACTAAATTTGGATTAGTTGATCAATCAGGCAACATTCTCGAACAAGATCGTATTCCCAGTAACAAGCATGACTTCGTTGAGGATTTCATTGAAGAACTCCACCAGAAAATCATGCCCATGATTCAGGCGAATGGTGGTATTGAAAAAGTAAAAGGGATTGGAATGGGAGCCCCCAATGGGAATATTCATACAGGCACCATCGAGTACGCACCCAACTTAAAATGGAAAGGCATCATACCGATGGCCGACCTCATTCAGAAGAAATTTGGCGTACAGGCCAAACTCACAAATGATGCGAACGCAGCCGCCGTCGGTGAAATGATGTACGGGTCAGCCAAAGGCATGAAACACTTCATCACAATCACCTTGGGTACAGGCGTTGGCAGTGGTATTGTTATAGATGGCCACATTGTGGTTGGCCATGATGGCTTTGCCGGCGAACTTGGTCACACCATTATTCGGCCAGGCGGTCGGTTGCATAAAAGCACTGGTTCGAGGGGCTGTTTGGAAGCCTATGCATCGGCTACCGGTGTACGGGAGACAGCCATTGAACTGCTTACCTCCTATCCCAATAAAGATAGTCTCCTCCGAAATTATACAATCAATGAATTGACCAGTGAAACTGTTTATGAGTGTGCCATGCAGGGCGATGCTATTGCCAATGAGATTTTTGAATTCACCGGACAAATACTGGGCGAGTCGTTGGCTAATTTTGTGATGTTTTCTTCGCCTCAAGCCATTGTTTTGTTCGGAGGTTTGACCAAGGCCGGTAATCTGCTCATGAATCCCACCCGAAAACATATGGAGGCAAATCTTCTTCCTATCTTTCGAAATAAAGTAAAACTGATCTACAGTTCGTTAAACGAAAGTGATGCCGCCATTTTGGGAGCTAGTGCGTTGATTCTTTGAACAGGTCACACCATTCAATCATCTCGCTCGCTTCTCCCATCGGTTATTATCCCGGTTGCTATCCGGCAAAATTCGTTTGGGATCTAATTCTACTGATTTCAGGGCATCATTCATTTCGATAGTATACGTATCGGTGTTCATCCAAACCTCAACCGGAAGCTTGATGGTTTGTTTAACCCCTGATGTTGTTTCACAAAATAGGGTGACCGGCATGGCCATTTTATCCAAGTTGGTTATGGTGATGGTGGTGGTACCGGAGGCTCGCGATACGCTTACGGCCTGGTCCAGGGGTAAATTTTGCAATATCCAGGATTTCCAAAACCAGTGCAGGTCTTCGCCCGCTGCATTTTCCATACAACGAAAGAAATCCCAAGGCGTTGGATGTTTATAAGCCCACGATTTAATGTAATGTTTGAAGGCATAGTCAAACCGGTCTTTCCCAAGTACCTCGTTTCGCAATAGTTCCAAC
>JBJTXG010000313.1:0-4636 GCA_046082125.1 Ferruginibacter sp.
CCACCCGATTACTGGCAAATTACGGGCACCGGGTTGTCAAAACCAAGTGGGCCAAAAACAAAGAGATCTCCTTCTTAACTGGTTTACAAATCATTGGACTGGACGATGTGGGCGTCATTCACAAAATCACCAACTTGATCAGCGGCGAACTGAAAGTAAATATTTCAGCCATGACCATTGAAGCACACGAAGGCATTTTTGAAGGCAACGTCAAAGTGTTTGTGCAGGACAAAGAACATCTCGACAACCTGGTAGATAAACTACTGGCGCTTCCAGGCATTGAGAAGGTTACCCGATACGATACCGAATAACGGTTGGTTGCAAAAAAAATCCTGCATTCGCAGGATTCTCGTTTAATTTTTCGATTGATATTACTTGACGATCCCCATTTTTGCTTCGATGCTTAAGGTGGCATGCGGTACGGCTTTCAAGCGGGCTTTATCGATCAGTTTCCCGGTGACGCGGCAAACCCCGTAGGTTTTGTTTTCGATGCGCATCAACGCTTTTTCGAGATGATCGATAAACGTGATTTGGCGACTGGCCATTTGTCCAAGTTGCTCACGTTCCATGCTAAGGCTGCCGTCTTCCATGGTCATGTAGCGATTCTCGCTGTCGTCTCCACCCATATCATCTTTTCTGGAAATCAGACCTTGCAGATAAACCAGTTCTTTCTTGGCTGCTTCCAGTTTGCGGTGGATAATGTCTTTAAACTCCCTTAATTCGTTATCAGAATAACGAACCAGTGGGGCGCCTGGGTCTGATTTTTTGCTGTCGAGTACCGACTTCACAAACTCGGGTTTATATTCTTTGGCTGATTTTGTATTCAATTTGGGTATACTGACTGGTTTGGCTGCCGGAATTTTGATGTCTTTTGGGTTTTTGGCCGTGGCGATAATGCCGCTGCTCTTGGTGTTTACCGTTTTTGGGGGCACCGGTTTGGCTGCAACGGGTTTTACATTGGAAGGAGCCGGTTTAGCAGCCGGGGCTTTGGGTGCCGGTGCCTTTGGAGCTGGTTTAGCTACCGGAGCTTTGGGTGCTGGTTTAGCTGCTTTTTTTACGGGAGTCGCTTTCTTGATGGGAGCTGCCTTTTTCACGGCCACTTTTGGTGTGGGCTTTACGACCTTAGCTAGTTTAGCCGGGTTTTTTTTGACAACCGCCTTGGCTGGGGTCGGCTTGGCCGCTTTTTTTACAGGCACGGGTTTTTTTACCGATTTAGCCGGTGCTTTCGGGGCTGGTTTTGTCGGTTTAGCACTCTTTTTTACCGGACTCGGTTTCTTAACCGATTTTGCGGGTGCTTTAGGAGCCGGTTTCTTTGCGGCGGGTTTTTTCGCAGCAGCTTTGACTGCAACTTTCTTTTTCGTTGCCATACATTAATTCTTTTTTACATTTACAAGTACGGTCAAAGTCAATTCGTTAACTTCCAGTTTAACAGCTGAGGTATCGGATAAGGGAACAAAATCGAGCCGATCGGCTAACACTTCGCGGCAAATATACTCTTTATAATCGATTATGGCCTGTTGGAAATCCGCATCCGGGTGGATCAACACCTCAATTCTGTCAGTAATGTCAAAATCCCTTTCCTTGCGAATCGTCTGAATCCGATTCACCAGTTCCCTCGCATCTCCCTCATTTTTAAGCGGTTGTGAAATAGTTACATCCAATGCAACGGTCAAGCTACCCTTTGAGGCAACCTCATAACCCGGTATATTATCTGTGGATATCTCGATGTCTTCCGGTACAATTTCGATAGGCTCTTCACCGGCGGCGACGGCGTTTTGATTTAATATATATGAACCTTTTTGAATGAGATCGATCGTGGCATTATCCAGTTTTTCGATTTCAGCGGCGGCCCATTTCATTTTGGGTCCGAGGCGTTTACCCAGGGTTTTAAAATTGGCCTTGGCTTTTTTACGAATGAAGTCGTTGGACGCATCCAGGATTTCAATGTCTTTGATATTGGTTTCGGAAAGGATGATGTCGGCGGCCTGCCGGATGCGTTCGGTCATGGCCGCATCCAAGGCCGGGATACATACTTTCGATAATGGCTGACGGACTTTAATATTCACTTTTTTCCGGATCGACAAAATCAACGACGACGTATCCTGGGCCAGCTGCATGCGCTCTTCGAGGACGGCATCGATGTATTTGGATTCGACAACCGGAAATGTGGTTAAATGAACGGATGCCTCGGTAAACCGACCGGTGATGCCATTCAGATTCCGAAACAGCCAGTCGGCGAAGAATGGTGCAATGGGTGCCATCAAGCGCGAGAGTGTTTCAAGACATTCGTAAAGGGTTTGATAAGCACTGATCTTATCTTGCTCATAGTCGCCTTTCCAAAACCGACGACGACATAAACGCACGTACCAGTTACTCAGCTGATTATCTACAAATTCTTCCATAGCACGACCGGCCTGAGTGGGTTCGTAGGCATCCATATTTTGCTGCACGGTTCCAATCAGGGTATGCAAGGCCGAAAGAATCCAGCGATCCATTTCCGGTCTTTCCGCTAACGAAATATAGGCTTCGCGAAAGCAAAACTGATCCACATTGGCATACAGCGCAAAGAACTGATAGGTATTATAGATGGTGCCAAAGAATTTTCGTTGTACTTCCTGTATACCTTCTACATCAAATTTGAGACTGTCCCAGGGCGATGCATTGGTAATCAGATACCAGCGAGTGGCATCGGCCCCATATTGGTGAATGGTTTGAAATGGATCGACCACATTACCCAGTCGTTTACTCATTTTATTACCGGCCTTGTCGAGCACGAGTCCGTTGCTGACTACCGTTTTGTAGGCCACGCTGTCGAACAACAATACCGACAAAGCATGTAGCGTATAGAACCAGCCTCTGGTTTGGTCAACTCCTTCGGCGATGAAATCGGCCGGAAAGTGATGATTGAATGTTTCCTTGTTTTCGAACGGATAATGCCATTGTGCGTACGGCATGGCACCACTGTCGAACCAAACGTCGATCAAATCCGGAACCCGGCGCATGGGTTTACCGGATTGGCTAACCAGGATGATCTCATCAACATACGGCTTATGCAAATCTTGCGTAAGGTATTCGATATGTGTCTCCGGTGTAGATCCGGTAGGCGGTTGCCAGCAGCCGGCATGATAAGCTTCCATGAGGGCAATCCGTAATTCCTCCAACGAACCAATACAGCGATGTTCGTCGTGATCTTCAGTTACCCATAAGGGTAAGGGGGTTCCCCAAAATCGACTTCGACTCAAATTCCAGTCCACCATATTTTCGAGCCAGTTGCCAAAACGGCCGGTTCCGGTACTGGCCGGTTTCCATTGAATGGTGTTGTTGAGCTCAATCATCCGTTCGCGGGCTGCGGTGGTTTTGATAAACCAGGCGTCCAGCGGATAATAGATAATGGGTTTATCGGTGCGCCAGCAGTGCGGATAGCTGTGTTCGTATTTTTCGACTTTAAAGGCCTTGTCTTCTTTTTTTAGCCGGATACAGATGTCGACATTCACATCGGCATATTGCGGGTCATCGGTATAATTTTTGACATAACGGCCACTGTATTCGCCGGTGCCATCGATGAATTTCCCTTGCCGGTCGACCAGTGTAAGCATCCCGATTTGATATTTCTTACCCACTTTGTAGTCATCAGCGCCAAAAGCCGGTGCTGTGTGCACGATACCGGTACCATCTTCAGTGGTAACAAAATCTCCCAACAGCACGCGGAAAGGTTTGGCATCGGGGGATTGCTCCAGAATACGTTCGTGGTTGTTGGACTCAAAAGGCAAGAGTTGTTCATAGACGACCCCTTCCAGCTGTGCTCCTTTTATGCTGCCTGCCAATGACCAAGGCAGGACTTTATCGCCGGGTTTGAACGCGTCGGTTGGCTGGTTCTCCCCTTCTTCTTTAAAGAATTTTCCCAATAATGGTTGGGCGAGAATGACATGTACCAGCGAACCTGTATAGGGATTACAGGTTTTGACCCATACATATTCAATGTCCGGACCCACCGTCAATCCGAGATTAGAAGGCAAGGTCCAGGGGGTGGTGGTCCAGGCCATGAAATGCACCGAATCGGCCTGCTGTTGATTGCGAATATCGTTGAGCGATGGGGGTAAGCTCTCTTTTACGGCTTTGAAGAGAACGACGGCACTGGTGTCTTTGACATTTTTATAGGTGCCCGGTTGGTTTAGTTCGTGGGAAGAGAGGCCGGTTCCGGCCGCCGGCGAAAACGGCTGTATGCTGACACTTTGATAGAGATATCCTTTCTGATATAATTCTTTCAAACACCACCAAAGCGTTTCTATGTAGTTATTTTCGAACGTGATGTAAGGTTGTTTAAGATCTACCCAATAGCCCATGAGGCGAGTGATTTCATCCCATTTGTCTTTGAATTGCATGACCACGTCGCGGCATTGTCGGTTATATTCTTCAACCGTAATTTTTTTGCCGATATCTTCTTTGGTGATGCCCAAGGCTTTTTCGACGCTAAGTTCTACGGGGAGGCCGTGGGTATCCCATCCACCTTTGCGCTTGACCTGAAAGCCCTGCATGGTTTTATAGCGGCAAACGAGGTCTTTCAGCGTCCGGGAAATAACGTGATGAATTCCGGGCATGCCATTGGCACTGGGTGGACCTTCATAAAAAACGAAAG
>JBJTXG010000314.1:0-2435 GCA_046082125.1 Ferruginibacter sp.
GGCGACCGACACCACCCGATCATCAAAACCTATCGATTCCGCTTTAACCGTGAAAAGAATATCCATTTGACCGCTCTGTATGCGCTCAATCTGCTTCGTTCATTTCTCACGTCGGCTGTTTCATGATTTGAAAACCATCCATTATTTACCCGTTTTTTTTCATTTCCTTTCACCCCTTTCACCAAAATTCCAAACAGGCATTCTCGCAAGCCCCTTTCCATTAAATAAAAGCGAATCGACTATATGTAGCATGGGGCAATGGCGGGCTTTTTTTCTGTACTTTTGCCCCTAATCTAATTGTTCTGCGTATGAGCCTCGTTGATCTGATCATGCCCAAACTGGGCGAAAGCATCATGGAAGCAACCATTCTCCGTTGGCATAAAAAACCCGGCGACCCGATCTCTATGGATGAGTCGGTGCTGGACATCGCGACGGATAAGGTAGACAGTGAGGTTCCGTCAACCGCGGCCGGTGTCATCGACAGTATCCTGTTTCAGGAAAATGAGGTGGTGCCGATCGGCTCCGTGATCGCCCGCATCCGGGTAGAAGCGGCCCAAGGTCAACCAGTAGCCGCCGCAGCGCCCAAAAAAGAAGAAGCGGTGCCGTTCATTCCGGCCGAATCCGCCAAACCCGCTGCCGTCGTGCCTTCCGGCGCACGATTCTATTCTCCCCTGGTACTCAGTATCGCCCAATCCGAAGGAATTGGCATGGCCGAACTGGAACAAATTCCGGGAAGCGGACAAGAGGGACGCGTGACTAAAAAAGACATCCTCCACTATGTAAGCCAACGCGGACAGACCGCCCCGCAACCGGCTTCGGCAACTGTACAAGCCGCTGCTCCGCAAGCTGCCATTCCTGCAGCCGCACCGGAAAGCAAACCCAGTGCACCCATCAGTGGGAACGTTGAAATTATTGAGATGGATCGCATGCGCAAGTTGATCGCCAAGCACATGGTCGATAGCAAACAGACCAGCCCGCATGTTACCAGCTTCGTGGAATGCGATGTAACCAATTTGGTTTTATGGAGAGCACGGGTTAAAAACGAGTTTGAAAAAAGAGAAGGCGAAAAAATCACCTTTACCCCACTTTTCATTGAAGCGGTGGTTAAAGGCCTCAAGAAATACCCGATGCTAAGCAGCTCCGTGGATGGCGACCGCATTATCATCAAAAAAGACCTGAATATCGGTATGGCCACGGCCTTACCATCCGGCAACCTGATCGTGCCCGTCATTAAAAATGCCGATCAGCTGAATCTGGTTGGCCTCACCAAACAGGTGAATGGACTGGCAAATGCCGCCCGTACCAATAAATTAAAACCCGATGACACAACCGGTGGTACGTTCACCCTCACAAACGTAGGCACCTTCGGCAGTATCATGGGCACACCGATCATCAACCAGCCACAAGTAGCTATCATGGCGGTTGGTGCAATAAAAAAACGGCCCATGGTCATTGAAACGGCACAGGGCGATACCATTGGTATCCGCCACATGATGTATATATCCCTGAGTTACGACCATCGCATCATTGATGGAGCGCTTGGATCTACCTTCTTAAATTTTGTAAGCAAGGAACTCGAACAATTCGATACCGAAAGACCAATCTAAAAGACTGACTTTGTTTTTGTTAGATGATTCAACCTTGACTAAAAGTAACGATTTTTAATACCCTTTCAACACGGAACGATACACTGAATCCTTTTGAGCAGGCGTAAGTGCGTGTTGGTATTTATACAGTGTTCCTTCCCAATCGCCATATACCGGATTGGGTAAAACAATGAATTGATTTCCGAATGAGGATGAAACCATCCGCACATTAGCTGTTCGTTCGTCAGGCAATTTTTTATCAAACAGATCCGAAAAATCAGCGAGGTTATCTCCGATAAACAGCAGGATCTCATAGTCGGCTGCGACTTTTTTGCGGCGCAATTCCTTGCTGGATCGATCTCCTTTTAAAATAAGGTGCTTATCGTCTGCAAATGGTAGATTGAATTTCTGGAGGTTTTTGAGCGTTCCGGCACGTTCGGCCTCTTCCCGATTGGTGATATAGAAAATCTCGATGCCGTTGGATGCCGCCCATGTGAGGAAAGACGGTGCACCACAGATCGTATCAGCCTCGGCTCGGGCTGTCCAGTCCATCCAGCTTTTCAAATCATAATCGAGCCCCTGCAACCCCCGATGAACCGCATAGGCGCTGTTATCCAGAACGGTTTCATCAATATCCGTTACGATGGCGGTAGGTCGCATAGACGACTTGTATTGATTGATTATCCGCCAGGTTGCTAGCTGATAGGCCTGAAAACAAAGGGCTTTATACTCGGCCGATTGTTGCTGGTAGAGCGCCGTGAACAGCTTTCCGTTGATTTGAAGCGGTTGGGCTTGCTGTACACCCTCGGTTTGAAATCGATTGGCTGTTGCACAACCCAACAAACAAAT
>JBJTXG010000315.1:0-2181 GCA_046082125.1 Ferruginibacter sp.
GAAATATTTGATACCCGTTGTTTTAATGTGCTTATTTTCCTGCGCTGTAAAAAATGATCCTCCAAATCCTTTGACGCAGCAAACAACCAAATCAGGAAACCCCAAACCATCCATCTTATTTGTATTGATGAACGTTAAAAATACGGAGACTATGAAACGGGCTATCATTCGGGCCTCATCCTATTACAAACAATCCTATGTTTTGGAATTTAAACCGATACCAAGCACTGCATTACATCCAAAACGAAAGCGATATGTCGGAGACAGCTTAATTTCTTATTTAGATCATATAAATAACGGAAGATATGTGTTTGTTGCAGGGTTAACCGATATGGACATTTGCACAAATAAAAATGGAATCGAAGACTGGGGTATTTTTGGCCAGGGAACAATTAATAATAAAGGATGTGTTACCTCTGGAAAACGACTAAGCAAATATGTTAGTGAAAAGAAATACGAAGATCGCCTGACGAAAGTAATCATGCATGAAATTGGTCATAATCATGGTGTCAACCACTGTGTTAGTGCGGATCCCTGTTTCATGAAAGATGGTGAAGGCAAAGTAGCCACCGTAGACAACGAACCTTTTGAGATGTGCCTATCTTGTAAACGAATGGCAGGGATTCAATAAAATGCCAATCACAGTTTGTAGAATAAATATTTTGAAAAAAACCCTCACCAACGTACTTTTGCCGCGGAGAGATGGCAGAGCGGTCGAATGCGGCGGTCTTGAAAACCGTTGACTGTCACAGGTCCGGGGGTTCGAATCCCTCTCTCTCCGCGTAAAAAATCAAATGCCCCATTTTGGGGCATTTTTCGTTGATGGAGTGCGGAGCAATTTATGCTCCAAAACGAAAGCAATGAAAAATGATAAGAGCGAAGCCCGGCATTTAATTTTATGGGGGCCCCTCACGATGTCCGAGTGAAACGAGGACAATCCCTCTCTCTCCTCCAAACGATTGAAGTCCGACGATGTCGGGACTTTTTTTATGAGCCTGACGAATCAAGCTTGCATGATTGAGTCGGGCGTTGTGAAAAAAGTGAGCATCGAAGCTGCGAGGCTTCACGAGTTTGAAGCCCCCCTCAGGATCATATTATAATCCCATTCCCAGACCCTGGATCGGCGTAGGTACCCCACAAAAAAGTATGTTTTTGCGTTCTGTTAATTAAAACGTCCTATTTGAATAGGAATAATACAAGTGCAGATTTAACCGAATGACTATACTAATCAAAAAATGAAAAAAGTAGCTGCATGTATCATTTCTCAATAAAGGCATCCCGGCTTTTAATCCAGTAAATTTTCCATTCTTGTAAACACAGACTCCGTTGACAAACGTGTGGGTAATTGAACTGCTAAAACGTTGCCCTTCGATTGGCGACCATCCACACTTTGAGTATAGATTTGATTTTGCCACCGTCCAGGGTGCTGCAGGATTCAAAATGATAAGATCAGCAAAATAGCCTTCTCGCAAAAATCCTCTTTTTTCAATACCATATACCAAAGCAGGGTTATGACACATTTTTTCTACTATCTTTTCAAGAGGAATTTTGCCTTGAAAATAGCATTCCATCATCAAGTACAAAGAGTGCTGAATGATGGGCGCTCCTGACAGGGATTGTAAATAGGGCCTTTGTTTCTCTGCCAAAGTATGAGGAGCATGATCACTAGTAATTAGATCAATTCGATCGTCAAGTAAGGCTACCCACAAGGCCTCTCTGTCGTCCGGTGTTTTAATGGAAGGATTCCATTTAATCAAAGGACCAAGTCGTTCATAATCACTATCTGAAAACCAAAGATGCTGAACACAAACCTCTGTCGTTATTTTTTTTTCGTGAACGGGTAAATGATTTTCAAATAATGCCGTTTCAATACCACTGGTTAAATGATAGATATGTAACCGGGCATTGCTCCTACGTGCCAATTGAATGGCTTGGCTGGTTGCAATATAACATGCTTCGGCACTTCTAATTGTAGGATGCTTTATAAACGGTATGGCGTCCCCAAATTGCGCATGCCAAATTTCTTCATTTTGTTGAATCATTTTGTGCATTTCTCCATGAATACAAACCAGGTGTTTGGTTGAGGAAAAAAGCACAAAATGATTCAACAAAATGAAGAAATTTGGCATGCGCACTTTGGGGACGCCATACCGTTTATAAAGCATCCTACAATTAGAAGTG
>JBJTXG010000316.1:0-6262 GCA_046082125.1 Ferruginibacter sp.
CAAAAAAAAGCCGGAGGGTTCTGGCATTTTATACCCAATTTGTTGTGGAGCCGGATAGAAGGAATTCCTGTTCAGCGTGTCATTCGGCAAAATCGCGAGCATATCGTATTGGTTGGTGATGCAGAGGTAAACCGGTCGCAACAGGTTGAGCAAGCATCTGAACCAACACCCACAACAACCAAACCATATTGGATGGCTGTGGCCGCTACGATTTTGATATCCGGACTGATTTGGCTCGGTGTTGAATGGTTTCATTCAAACGGCTCATTTCAAGAGTTGCTTCAACATCAAACCCATCTTCCCGTTATCGTGCCCGAAACGCTTTATCAGCTCAATCCCTAATACATGCTTTACCGAACGGAATGTCCAGTTTGTGGTTCGACGGATTTGCGTCCATCACTAGCCGCCATTGATCACACGGTAAGTCACGAAGTATTTGATATCCAGCAATGTGCGGGATGTAGTTTGCGAATCACCCAACAGGTACCGGATGAATCCAATATAGGAGCCTATTACCAGTCCGATGCCTATATATCGCACACGGATACACGAAAAGGATTGATGAACCAATTGTATCACCTGATCCGGAAAAAAACGTTGATTGGAAAACGAAATCATATCCGGCAATATGCTGGTTTGCAACGGGGGAGTATTCTCGATATTGGATGTGGTACCGGGGCCTTCTTGAATTCTATGCAAACGGCCGGTTGGCAGGTGATTGGTCTCGAGCCTGATGAAACAGCATCGCAGAATGCGCGCACACTGTACGGACTGGAAACTCGTTCGCCGGAGCATTTGTATTCTATGGACGTCCATTCGGTCGATGTCGTTACCATGTGGCATGTGCTCGAACATGTTCATAGATTGTCTGAAACCATGTCGGCGATTGGTCGTGTTATCAAATCCGACGGAACGCTTTTTATTGCCGTACCGAATTATACGTCACTGGATGCAACCTACTACGGAGCGAACTGGGCCGCCTATGATGTGCCCAGGCATTTGTATCATTTTTCACCCGAGAGTATGCATGTGTTACTGGAACGCCATGGATTTACGTTGAACCATCTGTTGCCCATGTGGTATGATAGCTTCTATGTCAGTATGCTGAGTGAACGGTATCAGCAGGGAAATATACTTCGTGCTTTTTTAACCGGACTTCGGTCTAATATCAATGCCCTGCGCGACAAGTCCCGTTGCAGTTCCCTCATCTATGTAGCCAAACGAGCGTAATCGATTATCCGCAGCCATGTCGACCGAATCAACATCCTCCTCAAAAAAACAACAACTGTTGAACCAGTTATGTCATCGAACCAGTATTCGATTGGGTACATCATCGGTCCATGGAATTGGCGTGTTTGCAAACCGGGATATTAAAAAAGGGCAGTCAGGGTTATTCTCCAATGATTCATCAGATTGGATTCACCTCACACATGAAGAGATTGCGTCTTTACCACCATCAAGTCGGTCATTAATTGAAAATTTCTGTCTCTATGATGAGGCGGGTTACTTTGTGCCGGAATATGGGTTTGAGCTCATTGATCCGGTGATTTATATCAATCATGCTGAAATACCCAATATTCAATCGGTGTATGATGGTGCCGATTTTGTCGCCTTGCGAGATATTGCGGAAGGCGAGGAGCTTTTTGTAGACTATGGCGAACTGGTTGATGAGTGATTGTCCGAATAGATTATTTTGATAATAATGGCTGGATGGCCTCTGTAACCGCTTGAGTGGTTTGTTCATCTGTCCACGGCTGGGGCTCAAATGGTTTTCCTATCAGTTTTTCATACAATTCGATATAGCGGTTGCTAATGGTGTTGATCCACGATTCGGTCATTGGCGGAACGGACTGTCCCGGCTTTCCCATAAATCCGTTTTCAATCAGCCATTCTCGTACAAACTCTTTGCTGAGTTGTGTCTGTTTCATGCCCGACGCCTGTCGTTCATCAAAGCCATCTTGTATGAAGTAGCGGGAAGAGTCGGGTGTATGAATTTCATCCATGAGGACTAACTCGTTGCCTCGTTTCCCGAATTCGTATTTGGTATCGGCCAGGATAAGACCGCGCTCGGCGGACAGTGCCTGTCCGCGTTGAAACAATCGAACGGCATACTCTTTCAGCTGCTCCCATTCAGTTTCTGAAACAAGACCGCGCTCAATGATGTCTATTGGGGTGATGTCTTCATCATGCCCGGCCTCGGCTTTTGTTGACGGAGTAATAATTGGTTCTGGAAAAAAATCATGTTCACGCATGCCTTCCGGAAGCACGGCTCCACATAGCATACGTTGACCCGATTGATAGGTTCGCCAGGCATGACCGGTGAGGGTTCCCCGAACCACCAGTTCCAATTTTATTGGCTCACATCGGTAACCGATGCTCACATGAGGCGCCGGACTGCTTATCAACCAAATCGGACAAATATCCTGGCAGGCCTGCAACATGTGCGCAGCGATCCGATTCAGTACCTGTCCTTTAAATGGAATGGGCTTCGGTAAAATCACATCGAACGCAGAGAGGCGATTACTGGCTATCAACACAATGTACTGGTCGGCAATAGTATAAACATCCCGAACCTTACCCTGATAATAGGCAGTTTGTGCCGGAAAAGGGGCGTTTCCATCTCTCGAAGATAAACCGAAAAACCACGGATACTCAATCGGTTAGCGCCAAGATGTCAACAGCTGTTCAAAATAAAATTTCAGTGGGTTATCTACAATCAGTATTTTGCCTGTTATCTAAACCAAATCTATCGTATTATGAGAAAAATCCACCACTTTTTGGGATGCTTTCTCGTGTTCTTTTTAAGCCATTGGGCTGTGAACGCGCAAAAAGTGACCATCAGCGGGAATGTGCGGAACAGCGCCAACAAAGAAAATGTATCGGCCGTATCCGTATCGGTCAAGGGATCGTCTGTTGGATCGTACACCAACGACAAAGGCAACTTTTCCCTGACGGTGAATGGCTTGCCGGTAACGCTGGTCATTTCATCCATCGGTTTTGAATCCACCGAAATAACCGTAACGTCAGCCTCTGCCTTGGAGGTGTCGCTTAAACCGGCTTCCACACTTGGTCAAGAGGTGGTTGTATCGGCCTCTCGTGTTCCGGAAAAAATCCTGGAATCTCCCGTTTCGATAGAGCGCGTCAATGCGGCCGCCATTCGTACTGCACCAGGTGCAAACTATTATGATCTGGTTGGCTCATTAAGAGGCGTGGATGTCACTACCTCTTCACTAACTTTCAAAACACCAACCACCCGTGGTTTTAACTCAAGCGGAAATACCCGTTTCAACCAGTTGGTGGACGGTATGGATAATATGGCACCGGGCCTTAATTTCTCGGTAGCATCAATAATCGGTTTAAGTGAACTGGATGTAGACAATATGGAATTGCTCTCCGGTGCATCCTCCGCCCTGTATGGTCCGGGTGGTATGAACGGAACGCTTTTGCTGTCCAGCAAAAATCCATTCAAATACCAGGGCCTATCGTTTATCGCCAAAACCGGTATCATGAATACCGACGGCAGACAGCGCGATGCATCTCCTTATCACAACTGGACTCTCCGCTGGGGTAAGAAAGTGAATGACAAGTTTGCATTTAAATTGAATGCCGAACTGATTCAGGCGAAAGACTGGTTAGGCTTTGACGACCGGAACTATGCTCGTGCAGCCACCGGCGGTAAAGTGATTGCCGGCACCCGGGCTTCTGACCCGAATTACGATGGCGTGAATATTTATGGAGATGAAACCACCATCGACATTCGTGCGAATGTGCTTAGACCAATTGGTGCAACGGCCGCTCCGTTCCTGGCTAATTTCATTGATACCCTGAACGGCGGACGTGCCATTAACGTATCCCGTACCGGATACACCGAGAAAGAGATCGTAAATCCCAACACGGTTAACTTCAAACTGGGCGGATCTTTACACTATAAACTTTCTTCAAAAACAGAATTGATTGCAGCCGGTTATTGGGGTACGGGTAATACCGTGTATACCGGTAGCGAACGCTACTCGTTGGTTAACTTCAAGATGGGTCAATACAAACTCGAATTGAATAATAAAGATTGGATGCTGCGCGCATTTACCACACAGGAAAATGCCGGTGATTCCTATAACACCACCGTAGCAACCCGGTTGTTCAATGAAAGTTGGAAACCAAGCGGTGGATCTACCGGTTGGTATGCGCAATACGCTCAAGCCTACCTCGCGGCCCGTTTGAATGGTTTGAATGATGCTGCCGCACACACGATTGCTCGTTCTCAGGCCGATATTGGCCGTCCGGATGCCACTAGCTCGGTATTTCGTGCCAAGTATGATTCGATCCGTAAGCGTCCGATCTCACAAGGTGGGGCAAGATTATTGGATAAATCAGATTTGTACAGTGTGGAGGGTAGCTACAACCTAAGCAAGCATACATCCAAATTTGCGGACGTGCTGGTTGGTGCCAACTTCCGGACCTATGTATTAAATTCAGAAGGTACTTTATTTGCCGATAAGCCCGACAGTGCAATCCGCACCAAAGAGTATGGGGCCTTTATGCAGTTGTCTCGTAAACTCTGGAACGACCGTGTCAAACTGACTGTTTCCGGACGATACGATAAAAACCAGAATTTCAAAGGACGATTCACCCCACGGGCAACCGCCGTCTTTAAAGTGGCCGAAGCCAACCACATTCGCTTGTCTTATCAAACGGCGTATCGTTTCCCATCCAACCAGCAACAATGGATTGATCTGGCCGTGGGTAGCAACGTACGTTTGTTGGGAAGTAATGAGTATTTCAACACCCGCTATAACCTGATTTCGAATGCGGTATATGATTTTGAAAGTCTCCGAGCAGGACAGAAGATTCTGTACACGCCTGTACAAATCAAACCCGAGGCCATCACCTCCTATGAGGCTGGTTATAAAGGTTTATTGTTCAAAGGGAAATTGCTGATTGATGTGTATGGATATTGGGGTCAATACCAGGATTTCATCGGTCGTAAAATTGTTGTACAAAATACAGCCGGTGCGCCCATCAGTTTTGCCGACACCTCAAATGGTTTCCGCTATTCCATCCCAGTCAACTCTACCGATCGGGTTAAAACCTATGGTTTTGGTGCCAGCATAGATTGGAGACTTCCAAACAACTTTAGTATCGGGGCTAATATCGCCAGCGATCGCCTGGTGGATGTGCCGGATAATTTTGTGGCCTACTTCAATGCGCCTCTGTACAAAGCCAATGCTAATATTGCCAATACAGGGTTTGGACCGAACAAGCGTTTAGGCTTCAACGTAACGTACAGATGGCAACAAGGATTCTTGTATCAAGGCGATTTTGCCACCGGAAACCTGCCCGACGTTCACGTGGTAGATGCACAGGTTAGTTTCAAATTGCCAAAATCAAAATCCATTCTGAAGCTGGGAGCCAACAACTTGTTGAACCAATATTATTACAATGCCATTGGTAACTCACAAGTAGGTGGATTGTATTATATCAGTTACGGATTCAATGTTTACTAAACAAATAACAGTATACTCTTTTATGAAACATTCAATAATCAATCTCAGATGGGGTGTATTAAGCGCCTTGTTTGCCATTACAGTGCTCAGTGCCTGTAATGATGATCTCGAGCAGGTTACGGCAACTGCTCCAACTCCGGTAACCGGACCAACGTTGGACTCCGTCCTCCGTGCCAATCCAAACGATAGTTTATACTACCGCTTGGTTGTTCGTGGAGGTCAGTTGTCGTTGATCAACAGTCGGACCAATTTCTTTACGCTGTTTGTGCCGAACAACAATGCAATGAAGATTTTCATCAATGCCGCTTCCGGTGGTGCTGTGCCCTTGGCTGCGCCTGATGCGGTGTTTTCCGGGTTCATCAACACGGTCATACCGCCCGCAACCGCCGCATCGATTGTTCAATACAATACAATTCCACAGGTGATTCGCTCATCGAGTATTCCAAACACCTTTCCCAATTTCTTCTATCCAACGGCCCTGAATCCGGCGCCAACGGTCAGTCCCTTGCTGCGCTTGACAACCTTCCCAACCACTCGCAATGGGGCCTGGTTAAGTACAGTGCCCATCACGGGGGTTGACCAAAATGCAGCCAATGGCGTCATTCACCATACGGCCTTTCTCGTAACGCCGCCCCAGCGGTTCATGTGGGATCGCATCAATGCCGATGCCGACATGACGTATCTGAAAGCGGCTATTATCCGGGCCGATAGTGGGGTAGTAGCCAGCCAAAAACTGCAAACCTACCTCAGCAGCATCGGAC
>JBJTXG010000317.1:0-5430 GCA_046082125.1 Ferruginibacter sp.
GTTGATTATTGTTATTTTCGGGCAAAAATCAGCAGAACCCGACTCCTACATGGCAGATATTCGCAAAAAAAGCATCAAAGCCACCACCTGGATCTATGTGGGCTTCGCCATTGGGGCATTGAATACTTATTTTTTAACGCACCGCGACTGGTTCACGACCGATCAGAACGGGCTTACACGCGCCATGATCGAAACCAGCCAGCTGATTTTCGCCTTCTCGTCGCTGGGCAGCACAACGTTTCTGTATAAGTTTTTCCCTTACTATTCCGATAACCTCGAATCCAAAAAGAACGACCTGCTGTTCGTCGCGCTGGTTATTTCGTTGATTGGATTTGTAATGACAATGACCGGACTTCATTTTCTCAAACCAACCATCGTACGCAAATTCAGTGCAAACTCTATCCTGTACGTCGAATACTTCTCATGGATCATTCCGATGGGCTTTTTTGTGTTACTCTACAATATCCTCGAAAGTTATGCGTATGGATTTGAGAAAGGAGTACTTACCTCGTTTCTCAAAGAAGCCGTTTTGCGATTTTATACTTGTGGGATCATTGTATTGAAGGTATTTGGACTGATTGATTTCAAAACCTTTGTGATATTATTTGCCTTCCAGTATGCGTTAATCGTTCTCATTCTATTGATCCATCTGTATAAGCATCGACAGTTATGGTTTAGTATAAAGCCAAGCCGGGTGACTTGGAAATTCCGAAAAAAAATCGGCCTGGTCATGACCCTGACCTTTGTTGTTATTATTGTAGGCGTGATTCGGCAAAGTATTGATGGCCTGGTATTGGCCGCCAAACAGAATCTGGGTAAGGTGGGTATTTTTGGTCTAGCTTCCTATGTAGCCTCCGTTATGCAGGCGCCGTTTCGAAGCATGACAGCCATCACCCTCCCTATCCTCTCCAGAGCCTGGAAAGACAAAAACCATGCAGAAATAAACCGGATCTACCAGCGAAGTTCAATCAACTTACTCAGTTTCGCCTTATTCATGTTTTTACTTATCTGGATGAACTTTCGGGATGCCATCGAAGTACTGAATATCAACCCTGAATATCTGGAAGGCGAATGGGTTTTCTTCATGCTGGGTATGGTTACCATCATTGAATTAGGCACGGGCGTCAACGGCCAGATTATAGGCACCTCCACGTTCTGGCGATTTGAGTTGTGGACAAGCCTCCTGCTCACAGCCATGATTATTCCATTGAGTTATACCCTCACTGTGCAATATGGTCTTGTAGGACCGGCCATTGCCAACCTGGTATCGTTCACCGTGTACAATGCCATTCGCTTCGGCTTTTTATGGAAAAAATTTCAGATGCAGCCATTCAGTGTGAAAACACTGGAAATTCTGCTGATTTCGGGAGTCTCCTACTTGATCGCCTGGCTTGCATCAGAACCATTTTCAGGAATTGCAAGCATGCTTATACGAAGTCTTTTATTCATGGCGTTGTTCATAACAGGTATGATTAAACGAAAAATAAGTCCGGATGCCGAACCTGTTCTCAACCAATTACTCAGGCGGTTACGATTGAAAAAATAATGACGATTAGCGATCGAGTGCATCCAGCAAGGTCAGGTATTTTTGAATAGCCTCTCGCTTTCTATCATTCAGGGTGTACTCAATATTCTTTTTGTAGTAAACATTCAAATCATAGGCATCAAATGCCAGCGACTGAATGCATTGATCCATTTTGGACAGACCAACGGCTAATCCCTCATTGAAAGACTGGATAAATGTCTCCGGTAATGGCTGAGTGGCAATCCAGGCCGCAAATACAAATGGCAATCCGGTAAACGCTTTCCAGGCAGCGCCCAAATCATAACAGTACGCTGTCTGATTACGAAAACGCAAGGCACGATCGCCAATAATCAGACCGGCCGTTGTACCCTGAATCGTTTCTTCATATCCCGGGGCAGTTTGAATCAAGGTTGGATGTAGCTTCCAAAAATGATGTAGCAGCACACGCAAAAGGCCAACGGAGGAGCGGCTCTGATAGTCCAGCAAAATCGTATCCACCGATTCCAATGGCGTATTGCTAAAAAGGCATACACTGGCCACCTCTCCATCGGTTGAAATACAAAAATCCGAAATGATGCTGGGGTTATCCAATGATGGCAAAACCGCAATGGGTACCAGTCCAAGGTCGATCAACCCGTTTTGCAACTGCGTAGCCAATACCGCCGGATGATCGTAGGAAAAATCAATCCGATCCTGCATAAACCCCTGTTCAAAATGAAAAGTCATGGGCTTGGTATTCAGATACGAGACCGCCCCAATGCGTATTTTAGAACCCATAAGCATCATTCATGCAGCCAAAGGTATATCTTTCTTCATCGAATTGTCACACATCCATGAAACCAAACATTCAAATAATCGTACCTTTCCTTTTTAATTGTTCATTACATGCAACGTGTTTGTCTCTTTCCCGGCACCTTCGATCCGATAACTATCGGACACGTCAATCTGATTGAGAGAGCCCTGCCACTTTTTGATCTCATTCATGTGGGTGTTGGAATCAATACCAGCAAAAAAAACATGTTCAGCATTGATCAGCGAATCCAATGGATTAGAGAAAGTTTTGCAGAACAGCCAACGGTCATCGTGTCGGCTTATGAAGGTCTAACCATCGATCATTGCCGAAAAATCAGCGCATCGTTTATCCTGCGTGGACTTCGCCAATCAGCGGATTTCGAATATGAAAAATCAATTGCTGACACAAACCGTACCATTAGCGGCATCGACACGCTTTTTTTAAATGCGTTGCCCGAATTTAGCTCGATAGCCTCGGTACTGGTGCGCGACTTGTTGCTGCATGGTGGCAACACGGCCCCCTTCCTGCCAAAACATGTGCAGCAGGCTGTTGCCAATCTTCATTCAAGGAAATAACGGAAGACTGACCAGCGCTTGTTGAACCACCATCCGGATGTTCTCGTATGTATTCGTCAGCGGCCTTGATAAATCAGCCGACGATATCCATTCAACCTGATCAATAGACTCTTCGATTTGCGGTTTGAGCATCACGTCATGCCCACAGGAAAATAAAAACCAATGCGTTTCTTTCAATACCCATGAATCCCCCAACGGGTAGATATGCCAGGATGTGGGCAGCTTGCCATGATTTTGCAATCCGGTTACACCGGTTTCTTCCTGAATTTCACGCAAAGCGGTTTCAAGCGGCTGTTCACCATCTTCCATTTTCCCTTTGGGCAGGTCCCATTTTCCGAGCCGATGGATAAACAGCAGGTTACTAGCCGAATCCACCACTACACCACCAGCCGCTTGGATGGGCAAAAACAAGGCTTTTATCCTGTCTAACACGTCGGAAATGTTATCGGTTTGTATATGTGAAGCCGGACTGGTAAACATCGACAGGATGTCTGTCGTGGTTGCATCAGCGGAAATCCCTTCATAAACCGTCTTAGCAGAAAACCCCGACAAGTCCACGACAGATCCGATAGGCAACGTCCTTTCCATGTAATGCAGTGTAATCATACGCCAATTCGCTAATGCACAAAGATACCGGTATCCTGTTCCAATCCGGTTTCTCTGCGATGGGTTCTGTATTTTTGCAGCAGCAGGCAAACAACCCTGTTCAAACGATATGGGATTTTTAAGTAAGTTATTCGGTAAAAAAGAACAGCAAGAAACCTTAGATCAGGGACTTCAAAAAACCAGGGACGGCTTCTTTGGAAAAATCACCCGGGCCATTGCCGGCAAGAGCACCGTAGATGCCGATGTACTGGATGAAGTGGAAAATGCCCTCATTAGTGCGGATGTGGGTGTGGCTACCACCATTAAAATCATTGAAAAACTGGAACAGCGCATCGCCCGCGACAAATACATGAATACGGCTGAACTGAATGATATCATTCGTGATGAGATAGAACAACTATTAATTGCGGCACCGGTGGATGAAACCTACACCAATTATCAACTGCCTGCCGGACATAAGCCGCATGTCATCATGGTCGTTGGCGTCAATGGCGTTGGCAAAACAACTACTATTGGAAAACTGGCGCACAATTTTTCTGCGGCGGGTAAATCCGTTTTGCTGGGAGCCGCCGACACGTTTCGCGCAGCAGCTGTTGACCAACTAACGGTATGGAGTGAACGAACCGATGTTCCCATCGTAAAAAAGGAAATGGGCAGCGACCCCGCCTCCGTTGCCTACGACACCATCATCAGCGGTGTATCTCGCCAATCAGATGTGATATTGATTGATACGGCCGGACGACTGCATAACAAAGCTCACTTGATGGACGAGCTCTCCAAAATTCGACGGGTGATTCAAAAAGTCATTCCTGAAGCGCCGCATGAAGTCATGCTGGTATTGGATGGCAGTACCGGACAAAATGCGGTTGAACAGGCCCGTCATTTCACGGCGGCCACCGACGTGACGGCTTTAACCATCACCAAACTAGATGGAACAGCCAAAGGCGGTGTCGTACTGGCTATCGCCGACCAGTTCAACATTCCGGTTAAATTTATCGGGGTTGGTGAACAGGCAACCGATTTACTGGTCTTCGACCGGCAGTCGTTTGTAAAAGGGCTGTTCGGACATACCAGATGATTCTTGAAGAAACATGCAATGACATACCCACTTTTTAAGGCATAGACGCATCGGCCTGTCGAAGCTGCTTGTAATGCGCCCGTATCGACTGCACAAACCGAATGCCCTTTTTCAACCCCCAAGGCTTGATTCCTTTTTTGGAATTATAACGACAAATGGTGAATAACATTTTCCAATGAAAGAGGATTTCACTGTAGGCACGACGCAGCGTGTATCCGGTGTCGTAGAAATGATTGGGTTCGGCACCGCAACCATTGTATTCGAGGATGGTCATTTGTTTCCAGGCTTTCAGGTCTTCTACACTTTGACAAAGGATATCATACCGCCCATAAAAAAAGTCATCAATTGAATGACTGATCTGATCGAAATGAGCACACAATTGGTCATCGATGTGTTCTTGTAAATCGACAAAGAATGCCCCGCGGTTGTGATTCGCTGCATAACTGAGTTTATAGATGTCATGTTCGGCTATGACCTGATCCCAGTTTTCGTGGTGTTTGGCATACAACTCCGCTACCCGCTTGGAGGCCTTGGGGTGTTGTTCCACCAGTTTTTTTAGCGTTGATTGTCCGTCGCCAACAACCTGTAATGGAATTTTCTGCAGAAATCCGGTTATTTTTCCTTTTTGCTCCCAAGGCAGTCGAATATAAAACACGCTCACTTCCATGGCATAGGGCGCAAATGCCTGCACCATGAAATCAACGGGTACGTTACGCACATAGTGGGCGAGTTGCTCGGCATCATCCAACTTTCGAAACAAAAGTCCTTGGCAGCCAACCTCTGGTTTGACCACTAATGGGAACTGAATCCCTTTTTCTTGCACAGCCATTGACACGTGTTCGGAGGAAACGCC
>JBJTXG010000318.1:0-2749 GCA_046082125.1 Ferruginibacter sp.
ACATAGGCGATCAGCACACAAGCAGCTGCATGAAAGCCCGGGTGCTGCCGGAAACTATCGACGGTCAGTCCGAGCACAAAAGATAAAATCAGGAGCATCGGCCTCGACACATCAAAGGGCAACCAAAGTATGAAGGCGAAATAAATGTACGGTGTGATCCAGTGGTGCAGCTGTACCTTGTCAAGTACGAGTGCCTGTATGAGAATTAACAGAGCGAACTGAAAGCCATATTTAAGAAAACGAGGCATCGGTCAATCAAGGTTTATTTTTTATTTTTTCTATCAATCCTTGTGCCCCTTTCGCGTCGGCATGCAGAATGATGTGTACATAAGGTAGGTTGTAAAAATTGGTAGCTGTTTTCACCTGTATCCGAAAGAAGTTCGAGCTGGGGTCTTTGGTAAACGACTCTACCCGACCAATGGCTATCCCCTTGGGAAAGGCCATACTGAATCCACTCGTAATCAGCGTGTCACCAACCGACAACCGCGTGCTTTTAGGAATACCACTTAGAAAGACGTGGTTGGGCAACGCACCGTCCCAAAAGAGAGTACCCACTTCCCCGCCCTTGCTGAGCTTTCCGCTGATATGGCTGTCTTTATGCAACACACTCATAACGGCCGAATAATGTGCCTGCACATCCGTTACGATACCCACGACCTGGTTGTGTATGTTCACCACACCCATCCCCACTGCTATTCCATCATCACTGCCTTTATCCACAACAAGGTAGTTGTTGTATTGGGCTACGGAGTTGGAAACCACAAAAGCAGATTTGTATGTGTACTTCTGTACATATACGGTCGAATCCATACGGGTTGAATCGGCGTGAACAGCAGCAGCGGTGTCGTGAATAGTGCGAGTCCCTGGCTGTTGATTAAATAGTTTTTCCTGAACCGCCAACAACGAATCGTTAACCCGCTGCAAATCGAAATAACGGGTCACGCGCGCGTAACGCTTGTTTACAGCATTGGTGGCCTTATTGAAGGTTTTACCGAAAGCAGCCTGATGATATTGACTGTAACTTACAATCAGGTAAACAGAAAAAAGCTGCAGCGCCAGAAAAAGGATGAGGTTAACATGTCTTCCGACAAACTGAATGATATTTCTCAATCGTACTCAGGTTTTGGGATCTTGGGATCCGAGCGATTACCGCATAACGAACGGAAACCGATCATAATTTTTCAGTGCGATACCGGTTCCACGGACCACACTTTTCAGTGGATCATCGGCAATATGAACGGGGAGTTTGATCTTGTTGGTCAGCCGCTTGTCGAGGCCGCGTAATAAAGAGCCACCACCGGTAATATATAGACCTCGTCGATAAATATCCGCCGCCAGTTCCGGTGGGGTTGTTTCGAGGGCTTTCAAAATGGCTTCCTCAATTTTAAAGATGCTCTTATCCAACGCCTCCGCCACTTCTTGGTAACTCACCATTACTTGTTTTGGAATTCCGGTTACAAGGTCGCGACCGTTTACCGGAATGTCATCCGGCGGATTATCCAATTCTTTTAAGGCGGCACCAATTTGAATTTTGATTTGCTCAGCCGTGCGTTCGCCAATGAGTAAGCTATGATAACGGCGTAGCGCTTCCATTATATCGGCGGTAAATTCATCTCCGGCGATTCGGATACTTTGATCACAAACGATACCAGCAAGCGCAATCACGGTTATACCGGTTGTTCCGCCGCCAATGTCGATGATCATATTTCCCACAGGTTCTTCAACATCGATGCCAATACCTAATGCCGCAGCCATTGGTTCATGAATCAGGTAAACCTCTTTGGCGCCGGCTTGTTCCGCGCTATCGCGCACCGCTCTTTTTTCTACTTCGGTGATGCTGCTTGGTATGCAGATCATCATTCGCCAGCTGGGAGCAAACAACGGTTTCTTCGGATAGACTAACTTAATGAGTTCGCGAATCATTAATTCGGCCGCATTGAAATCGGCGATAACGCCATCGCGCAGCGGACGTACCGTGCGTATGCTTTCATGGGTTTTTTCATGCATTAACAACGCCTTCTTGCCAACAGCAAGCAGGTTTTTGGGATTGTTCCGGTCTAGCGCCACAATAGACGGTTCATTCACCACAACTTCATCATTGTGAATGATCAGTGTGTTGGCCGTTCCCAGATCGATGGCAATCTCCTGTGTAAAAAAATTAAAAATTCCCATGATTAAATTCTACCTGTTTTCTCAAACGTGCTAATTAGCAAATTTGCATCAAAATATCGGAAATATCAATCCTAATTGCTTCAAGGTCAAAAGATTTTGAAAACGGTGCTCAACCCGGTCGATCACAACGCCGCATGGGTTACTAAATAATTTAGCGAATGCCGGGGTCTTCGAATTCATACCCGATGTCTCGTCGGTAATACATACCCTCAAATTGAATTTGCTGAAGCGATTGGCGGCAAACGTAGGCGGCTTCAGATAGAGAGGCTGCCAGTGCTGTTACAGCCAGTACCCGACCTCCGGCTGTAATCACTTGTCCATCGGTATCCAATCGAGTCCCCGCGTGATAAAAAAGAATATCCTGTTTATCTTGTTCGAAACCGGTAATTGGTTTGCCAACCGAATAAGGGCCTGGGTATCCCTGACTAACGGCTACGGTTGTTACGGCAGCGCGAAATGTTGTTTTTGCCGTTCTTCGAAAGGCCTTGGGTTGTTTCAATTCGATAAACAAATCAACCAAATCCTCCTCCATACGGGGAATGACTACTTCGGTTTCGGGATCACCCATACGGCAATT
>JBJTXG010000319.1:0-5647 GCA_046082125.1 Ferruginibacter sp.
TTATTGTTGTTGCCATACTCCCAGAAACGAATGTAGACCGTCGTTCCGGGCGTTAGTCCTGTTTGAGAAATCATCGGCATCAATCCGTTGGCACTGCCATCATCATCGCAAGTGACAAGCGTAAGATTGTTGCAATTGGTACCGGTATATAATGCCATACCACCATCGGTGACCACGCCGGTATTCGTATTGATGATCAATGATCCACCAGCGGGTACAACGGCCGTGAACCAAACATCCCCTCCGGAATAACTCGCACAACCCGGAGCCGGTGCATTGTTGGATGCCGTCGCATTCGCATTCGTGTATTGAACATAGTTGCAAGCTGTACCTACCGGTAAGGCAATGGCATTGTTGCAATTATCGTTGGGTGGTGCCTGGGCATATAAACTGGTTGCGCTAATGATCAAGCAAAGCATACATGCCCAAAAACGATATAGCCCTTTTTTTGTCAATGAGTTAGTTTAATAGACATAATAAACCTCATCCTGCATGGTTGCGGCGCTGTTCAGCTGTTTTACTTTTTCCTTCACCTGTTCCGATAGAATGGCCGTTTCTACATGCAACTGAAAGGCATCCTCTTTTACCCAAGTAACGGACACAAAGCCTGTCATTGAACGGATCGTCGTTTCAAAGTAGCCGGCCTCTCTTGATCCAGCAGTAAACGGCACGGTAAACAAATAGTATTTACGAATTCCCCGACCAAGTGCTAATCCGCTTGCTTTATTGGAAGCCATTTTTTGACGAACACTTTCGGGCAACCGGTCGTAATCATGAATAAGCTGTTGATTCGTTTTTTCATCATTAATCAACGATCCGCTACGTTGGGTTGAGTTGTTTTTGTTCTTCGCTTGATTATTCAAGGTGAAAACACGAGCCGAGTCGGTGGTTTTTTTAAATCCCGCTTGAGCCTTTGTTTCCGATACTACAATGACCAAAATAAAAAGGAGAAATCCTCTCATACAAAAAATAAAAAGTAAACAATGGTTTCAACTCGGTGCTGTCACAACCGGTTTCAAGAGGTATGGAAAGATACTTTGTTTTAGCTTTTTTAACAATTTTTTTACGGCTCTGTAAACGAAAGACGTACTTTCAAGTCGTAGAAACGGAGATTTTTTATAAAAATTTATTTATACATATATTTTACTTATAAATTGAACGACTATTTATGACCAACCTTCTGCGATTTTCAACTGGATTGTTGAGCTTTTTGCTATTTACCGGCTTATTCTCCTGCCGAAAAGACCCTATCAATGATGGCGGTGGAGGCAATACAACACCGATCACGCCTCAACAGTACAATACCGACTGGACCGATGCCTCCCATGGCAATGTGCCGCCCGATTATGCCACTGTTTTTCCGCAGAACTCGGTTAACACGCTGGAAATCACTATCGGGTCCGCCAACTGGTCGGCCATCCGTACGAATATGACCGCATTATTCGGGGCTGATTTTGGCGTATTTACCCCACCAACCCCTGGCGGCGGGGGATTTCCGTCGAGCGAAACCAACTATGTAGGCGTTACCCTGAAATTCAATAATAAAACCTGGAAAAATGTAGGCTTCCGTCTGAAAGGAAATTCCAGTTTACGCGCCGCCTGGACATCCGGCAATTACAAACTCCCTTTCCGACTCAATTTTGATGAATTCGAAGACCAATATCCCGGTATTCTAAACCAGCATTTTTATGGCTTTGAAGAATTGTCGTTCTCGCCGGGCTATAAAGACCAATCCCTGATTCGGGAAAAAATAGCCGCTGATATTTTCCGGCTTGGCGGGGTGGCGGCTCCGCAAACCGCTTTTTATCGGGTTTATGTTGATATTGGTGCCGGCATGAAATACTGGGGCGTCTACTGTGGCATTGAGCTGCCCGATGATAATATGGTGAAAAATCAGCTGGGTGAGGAAAGCGGCAATCTGTACAAACCAGAATCTAAATTCGCCACGTTCGTTCAATCCGAATTTGAAAAAAAGAATAACGAAACAGTGGCAGACTTTAGTGATACGCAGCTTTTCATTTCAAAACTCAATGCATCTACCCGTACCACTAACCCAACCCTGTGGAGGCAAGAACTGGAAGCAGTATTCAACATGCCTTATTTCCTGAAATACCTGGCTATCAATAACGCAATCGTCAACTGGGACACCTACGGCCTGATGGCTCACAACTATTACCTCTATAACCACACCTCCAATAAAATCATGTGGATCCCCTGGGATAACAACGAAGCCCTTACGCGCAGTCCGGGTATTACCGGCACTACCGGAGGGAATCCAATGGGTGGCGCCTTATCGCTGACAATGAACGAAGTGAGCACTACCTGGCCTCTGATCCGGTATGTTGCCACTGATCCCGATTATTTCCAGCAATACAAAACCTATCTGAAAGATTTTAAAAACAATGTATTTACAACAACTGCAATGCATGCGTTGATTGATAAGTATTACGATATGATCACACCGTATGCCATTGGTGTCAATGGCGAACAAACCGGGTATACCTATCTGACCAATCAAACCACGTTCACCAATGAGCGGGCGAATTTAAAAACCCATGTCGTCAATCGTATAAGTCTGGTTACTACATTTGCTCCGTAATCTACCATTCATGAACCGATTGTTGATTGTATGCATCCTGCTGTTTGCTCATTCCTTCAGTGTGTGTGCACAAGCCACCAAAGCCGACCCAACCGATGCCGAAGGCTGGTATAGTGTAGGCGTTGCCGTTGACCTGCCTAAAAAATGGACGCTGTCTGCCGACTATCAAGCACGTTTTCTCAATAACCTGTCAACATACTACGGTTCGTACCTGTCCGTGGGCGCTGAAAAACAAGTCAACCGACACCTGAATCTAATTACTGAATACCGCGCGGCTTTTCTAAATGATGCACTCTCCCATCGACTAACACTCGGTGCCAGCACGGAATGGCAAGTACACAAAAAAACGAGCTTGTCATTGCGCGTGCTCGCCCAAAACCGAATCAAGGATTTTTACGATACGGCCGAAATCACGCAAAGTAGCTTATTCTGGCGTGTCCGACTGGGTGCTCGTTACAAAATCACTAAAAAATGGTCCGTGCAGGCATCCATTGAACCTATCATGGAAGCAGGTGGCAATAGCTTTGTCGACAACTGGCGAAACACCCTGGAACTGGGCTACCGAATCAACAAAAAAACAAAGCTGGAGCTATATTACATTTACCGGCCTGATTACGGAAAAGCCAAGTATAATCGGTTGTATCATATTGTTGGAACAAATGTTGTTTTTTATTTGGACGCCGATAAGAAGAACAAGTCAACTAAAAAAAGACTCCCTGCCACTACGAAATAAATAAGTCGCTCCCGAAGAAGCGACTTATTGCAGACAATGATTAAGTCAATGTCTTTAACGACACTTTTTATCGTATCGGCTTGATTTCGTCAATAAGGTTTTTGGCTCCCCCTAATTTTTCAATGCACCAAAGCACATACCGAACATCCACACAAATGGTCCGGTTCAGATCTTTGTCGAATTCAATCTTGTGACTCAGGGCCTCGTAGTTTCCGTCAAATGCTAGTCCGATCAACTGCCCTTTTCCGTCAATAACCGGACTGCCGCTATTCCCACCGGTAATATCATTGGTAGTAATGAATCCGATAATCAGATCGTTTTTCTTTTTATCGATGTATTGTCCAAAATCACGCTTGCGGAAAAGCTCCACCTGTTTCAATGGCAGATCGAACTCATAATCGCCCGGTTTGTACTTCTCTAATATTCCCGAAGCGGTTGTAACGTAATCACAGAAAATGCCATCCCGGGGTTTATAACTTTTGACATTTCCAAAACTCACCCGCATACTGAAATTCGCATCGGGATATAATTTTGCTGCAGCCACCGGATCGCGCTCCATGATGCCTTTCAGATACGCTCTGCCCAGTTCATTATTCTTATTGTTGAATACCATGAATTTAGGCGCAATTTTTTCGTTATAGTTTTTGAGAAAAGCAGCCGCAAACTGATAAGCGGGATCTTCTTTCAGTGTATTGATGGCGGGATGCATGGCAAAGTCGTGCCATTTGGTGCAGTCGGCGATGATGGAGTTGTTAAACACATCGGCTGCCCATTGGGTATACGTATTGGCATCGTTGAGACTGCCGTATTGGGCTATCTTATCATAAATGCCGTCCGGATGCTGAGAAGGATCAATGTCTTTATAAAACCGATGAGCCATGGCCGCAAGGATATTGCGGTCGCTGGGTACATCTTCGCTGCTCATAAATGATTTATGTGAAGCGTCCGCTGCTTCCACCGCCTTACGGATATCGTCTGGCGTCGCACCAGGTTTATTCAATGCTGATTCGAGCGAACCTAACGTAGCCGCATACGCGATTAGCGGTGAACCCATGATACCTTCCCGGAAATACTGACGATGCTTGGCGAAAGGCGTCCAGGCTGCATAATTTTTTGCGTAATCAGAAAAAACCGATTCATACTCCGGCTTACCCTTGGCCCATGCGGTAAATGCCGCTTCGTACTTTTGTTTGTTGGCGTATGTGTTGAACTTAACCAACTGCTTGGTTTCGCCATCAAAAAACTTCCAGTAGTTGGCTATACTGGCATAATCGGATGCCAGTTTAAGTTTTACAGCCGGATCTTTGATCATTTGTTCGTGCATGAACTTCAAGCGAGTATCCCGCAGTGAAACCAATGACGGGTTTTCGATGTCGTTTTTCAATTTGATTCCATAGCTGGTTTCATAACGATTGGTACTACCGGGATATCCATAAATCATAGCATAATCACCATCGTTGATTCCTTTGATACTCACGGGGAGGAAGTGCTTCGGCTTGTACGGCACATTGTCTTTACTGTAAGCGGCTGGTTTGCCATCTTTGGACATATACACCCGGAACACCGAAAAATCGCCGGTATGACGTGGCCACTCCCAGTTATCCGTATCGCCTCCAAACTTACCTACACTCTCCTGTGGTGTACCCACCAGACGGATATCTTTATAGGTTTTATACACATAGAGGATGTATTGATTGTCTTTAAACATGCTGTAAACCCTTCCAGAAATCCCGTTTTCTTTATCAGCAATCTTATCCGTGATGGACTTATATACTTCATTGAGTTTTTTAAGGCGTTCCTCCCACGATAATCCCTTGAGCTGGGCTTCCACCTGGTCGGTCACATCTTCGATTCGCTCCAAGAACTGAACCGTCAAATCCGTCGGTATTTCCTGGTCTTTGCTGTATGCATAGAATCCGTCCCGCAGGTAATTGTCTTTTACGCTACTCGCCTTGGCGATGGCATCATAGCCACAGTGGTGATTTGTAAACAAAAGACCTTCTCCGCTGACGATTTCGCCGGTACAGCCTCTTCCAAAAATCACAATGGCATCTTTCAATGATGCTTTGTTGATGGAGTACAATTGTTCTTTCGTGAGCTTCAGCCCCCGCTTGACCATATCTTCATAAACCTGTTTTCCCAGCAACATAGGAAGCCACATCCCCTCATCAGCCCGGGCAGTCACCATGGTGAACATTATCAACATAGACAAGAAAAACTTTTTCATAATCATGCAGTTATATACGTTTAGGATTGATTGATTTCGGCAAACTTACTGATTAATTACGCTCTTTTCGTGAACAATCAAACCGGAA
>JBJTXG010000320.1:0-3231 GCA_046082125.1 Ferruginibacter sp.
CGTGAGTGCGGATAAGTCGAAGAAGGGCACTTTCGGCATTGAACGTCAGTATGGCCATATCAGCCATATGCATGATGATTTCCTGTTCATCTTGCAAGGCCATCATCAGTTTTTGAACGGCAGATCCGGCCACCAGCAAGAGGGCTTTTTTCATTTGGACAACCGCTTTTTTCTCGGCGGCATAACGTACTTCTTCCTGCTCACTGAAATCAGGTATACTCATGAGTTCACCCGCTACCCGCATGGCTGGCGTCATGAGATCGAGTTTCCCTTTCATGGCCCGCTTGAGCATCATATCGACAATCAGCAATCGATTGATCTCATTGGTGCCTTCAAAAATACGGTTGATGCGGCTGTCGCGATAAGATCGGCTGACCGGATATTCATCACTGAAGCCGTTTCCGCCATGGATTTGTACACCCTCATCCACCACAAAATCAACCATCTCGCTGCCTGCCACTTTTAATATGGCACATTCAATAGCAAATTCTTCGGCGGCACCCAGTAACGACTCACTGTATGGCTTACCCGAAGCCACCAGTTCTTTTTCTTTCGCATCGATCCAGGCAGCAGTTCGATAGAGCGCACTCTCGCAAATCCAGGCACGCATGGCCATGTCAGCTAGTTTATGCTGCATAGCACCAAAGGCCGATAATTTTTTATTGAACTGTTCGCGGGTATTTGCGTACCGGAGGGTATCAGAAATCGTCGATTTGGCGGCTCCCAACACGGCGGCACATAATTTCAATCGGCCAATGTTCAGAATATTGAATGCGATTATATGACCGCGACCGATTTCACCTAGTAAATTTTCTACCGGTACCAAGCAATCCTGAAAATATAATTGAACGGTCGATGAGCCCTTGATACCCATTTTATGTTCTTCGGGGCCGGTCGTAAACCCATCGGTTCCCCGCTCTACAATAAAAGCGGTGAACTGCTCACCATTTATTTTAGCGAATATGGTAAACACATCAGCAAAACCACCATTGGTGATCCAGCATTTTTGACCATTCAGTATATAATGTTTTCCGTCGGCTGAGAGAACAGCCGTTGTTTTGGCACTGAGAGCATCGCTACCACTATTCGGCTCCGTTAGTCCATAAGACGCCTTCCATTTCCCACTGGCCAGATGGGGAATATATTGTTGCTTTTGTTGTTCAGTACCAAAATATAAAATGGGTAAGGTACCTATTCCGATGTGGGCGGCCACGGCCACACTGAACGAAAATCCGGAACCCAGTCCTTCATTGATCAGGGTAGACGTAACAAAGTCTTTGCCAAATCCACCCAGTGACTCGGGCACGGAGGCGCTCAGCAACCCCTGTTCACCGGCTTTTTCAAGCAGTCGGGCCATCAACCCTTCTTCCCGATGTTCGATGCGGTCGGTTATTGGAATCACTTCTGTTTGTACAAATTGAGTGCACAACGCATGAATCATCTGTTGTTCTTCTGTGAAATCACTTGGTACGAATGTATCGGCCGGTTCGCTTTCGCGGATCAGCCATTCGCCGCCTCGTATAGGTTCTTGATTGGTTTTCATATTGAGTGCATGTGTATGGTGGGTAACGGAATTGATACGTTTCGTTATAAAGATATTTAACGGATTTGTTTTCAGAAAATTATTTGGCGAAAATCGTACCTTCCCATGCCATTGAACCCCTTGCTACTGCTCCTTTTTTCCATATTAATCGCATTACTGCTCTTCCTGTACATGATGCTGCTCATGCAATACCGACGAGCGTGGTTTCGTACCGATAATATAGGCCCATCCCTCACAAATCAAGCAACAATTCCGTTTCTGTCCGTGATTGTGGCTGTTCGCAACGAAGAAGAACGCATCGATACGCTGCTGACCCATTTGTTGTCCCAGCACTATACAGAAAACCGCATGGAGATTATCATCGTAGATGACCACTCCACGGATCAAACGGCCATTCGGGTACAATCCTATACTGATCCAAGAATCAGGTTGCTACAAATGACGGAAGTGAACAACACCACCGTGGCTTTTAAAAAACTGGCTTTACAAACCGCGGTTGCCGCCTCGAAAGGTAGCTATATCGTAACCACGGATGCCGATTGCCAGATGGGACCATACTGGCTTCGAACCATTGCCGATACCATCTTGCATGAAAAACCCGCCATGATGGTCATGCCCGTAGATATGTTCCGATCCTGGCGCCCCCTGGCACTGTTTCAATCACTCGATTTTTTGTCGTTGCAAGGCATCACGATGGCCCTGTTCGGTCTCAAAACGCCGGCACTCTGCAATGGAGCCAATATGGCCTACAGCAAAGAATGCTTTGAAGCGATTGGTGGATACACCGGCCTCACGCATATGGCCAGTGGCGATGACATGATGCTGCTCGAAAAATGCAACCGGCAATTTCCCGGACGTGTCGTGTATCTGAAAAATAAGCATGTCATCGTACACACCGATCCGGAACCAACCCTAGGCGCCTTCGTACAACAACGCATCCGTTGGTCTGGTAAAATGCATCAAACCGGCTATTCGGGAATAAAACCGGTGTTTCTCCTGGTGGGCTTTTTAAATGCCGGCCTGCTGTTATTCGGCCTCAGTCTCTTCCTGCTGCCGGCAACCGATCGCATCGCCATGGCCGATATGGGTTTACTCTTTCTCCTTATCAAAACCATGGTGGAATTGTATTTTTTGTTTCCGGTAGCCCGCTTCTTTGGCAGGGTACGCATGCTTTGGTTCTTTCCGGTTGCCCAACCCGTGCATATCCTGTATACCGTGGTAGCCGGCTTACTCTCATTCCGTAAAACCTATTCCTGGAAAGGAAGACAAGTCCGATAACCAATGGCAACCCCCTCATTCGCAACCGCTCTCTGGAAAAAAAATAAACTGGCCTTTTTGGCCTCCTTGTATCTGATTACGTTGGTACTACTGGCCATTTTTGGATACCTCATCGTACCCGATCAGACGCCAAATGCTAACACGCAAGTTGCCGCCATGGCCTCTAAGAAACCAGGTTATGAACAGTTGTTTCTGTTACTACCGACCGACGCTACGGAAAAAGCAAGCTGGACACATTTCTTCAGCGGCCAACCTGCCACCCATACAATGTTGCCTATTCATGCTTACCGGCAATCCGGCGACCGTCTCCTCGTTCAAGAATACATCCACCCACAGGCCGGCGAATGGAAATCATTTTCCATACACGACCTAACCGGTGGTAAACCGAAAAACTGGCCTTCATTCATCCG
>JBJTXG010000321.1:0-9605 GCA_046082125.1 Ferruginibacter sp.
TTTCGGGCACGCTACCCCGCAGCTTGCATGGCGACTACCCAACGATAGCTGTTGAGAACCTCATTGATTTCAAGCTCCGAAATAAACAATCATCGATGAATCTCACGGCAAAAAGTTTCGAAGACTTGTATGATGAAACAACCTCCGGCCTGTTGCAGCAAACAGGTAAAGAGACCTTTGAGGCTATCGAGCAGATTTCCAACATGGAATTAAAAAACTATAAAGAAGCTAACGGAGCTAAATATTCGAAGTCGCCATTGGGTAATGCACTGAAACAACTGGCACAACTCATCAAAGCAGATGTTGGGCTGGAAATCGGTTTCGCCGAATCAACAGGATGGGATACCCATTTTAATCAGGGTACCATGAATGGCCCGTTTGCAAGACATGCCACTGATTTAAGTCAGTCCATCACAGCGTTTTGGACCGATCTCGGTGCCGACTGGCAAGAGCAGGTGGTGGTTATGACCATGACCGAGTTTGGCCGTACCGTACGTCAGAACGGATCATCCGGTACGGATCACGGACGGGGGTCCTGCAGCTTTTTGTTAGGGCATGGCCTTCGGGGCGGCTTGGTGCACGGAACGATGCCGGTTTTGTCAGACGATCAGCTGGAAGATAAACGAGACCTGCCTGTCACAACCGATTTCAGGTCGTTATTCAGTGAAATAGCAGTTGGTCATCTTTCGTTACCAAAAACGGACACCTTATTTCCGGGGTGGAAAGGCGTGCCTTTGAGCCTGATGCGGTCATAGCCAAATGTGATTAAAAAAGGATAAACGATCCCTGTATTTTTAATACATTCGCCCGGAGCAAAAAATGTGTTCGGCATGCCGACTTATCTCTTGGTCATATTGGGATTTTTGGTTGGATTCGCGCTGGCTTGGATCTGGCGGACGGTGCATGTCCTTCACCTTCGTAAAGAAAAGAGACGTACGGAAGGTTTACTTGAGGGCGAACGATTGGTCAAAGAAAAACTTCGTCGGGAAAATGCCATGGCCTTTCAACAAATTGAGACCGTGGAGGCCGATCTGAGTAAAAAACTCGATGACGCACGAGCGGTGATTCAGGTCATGGACCAGGATATGTTGTTGCTTCAAAAAAGTAATGAAGAAACGGAAGCGCTCTTCGCAGCCGGTATGCCTGAACTGCATCATGTCAAAATGCAACTGATCGAGGCCAACAATACGATAGCCCGCCTGAAAGCCCAACTGCGACAAAAAGAAAAAGCCATAACCCCGCAGCCTAAATTGTTTGAAGAGTCTGATTGACCATGTACATAAACTGCCTATGAAAACATTTGGAAAATGGCTGTTGATTTTTTTATGTGTTTTGCTGGTTGTTTATTTTGCCGGACCCAGTCCGGAAAAGCCAGTCTACAGCAACGACTTACCCGTTGTGCCGTCTATTGATTCACTAGAATCCTATATCGATTCCACGGAACAAAAACACACCTTGAAACGCGATAATCAGGCCAGGATTGTCTGGGTTGATTCGACCAGATCGGCAACGGAATATGCCATTGTTTATTTACATGGTTTTTCGGCTTCGCAGGGGGAGGGGGACCCGGTTCATCGACAAATTGCCAATACATTCGGCTGCAATCTATACCTCTCCCGATTGGCAGAACACGGCATTGATACGGTGGATCAGTTGATTGGGTTAACCCCCGACAACTACTGGGAGTCGGCGAAAGAGGCCCTCATGATCGGATCCAAGCTTGGGAAGAAAGTGATCCTCATGGGAACCAGTACCGGAGGAACATTGGCTTTGCAGCTGGCCGCTACCTATCCCGAACGCGTACACGCGCTCATTTTGTATTCGCCCAATATTGAAATCAACGACCCCAATGCCTGGTTACTTAATAATCCCTGGGGATTGCAAATTGCGAGGTTGGTGAAAGGGAGCAAGTATCACGACCCGGATGATACCACAGCCAACTATTTGAAATACTGGAACAAACCCTATCGCCTAGAAGCGCTCGTAGCCTTGCAGGAAATGCTTGAATCATCGATGAACCAGAATACGTTTGCAGCCATCCAACAACCCGTTTTGATGGCTTATTATTTCAAAGATGAGCAGCACCAGGATCCGGTGGTGAAAGTCAGTGCCATGAAACGGATGTTTGAGAAATTGGCCACACCACCGGCTCTTAAGAAAGCGGTGGCCATTCCAACGGCCGGTGATCATGTGATGGGTTCGAGATACAAATCCAAAGACACCTTGTCCGTTACGATGCAAACAAACCAATTCATGCGCGAGGTATTACTCCTTCGTCCGCGACCTTAACCGGATTTTGTTTAGAAATCAGTCCGTAAACCATTTAAAAGCCTTTCAAATCCGCTAACTTGAATGTAGAACTGCATAAATTCACTCTTTATTCGTTAATGAAAAGAAATGAGGGGCACTAAAATTTTAACGCATAAACTATCAATACAAAACGAATTAATAAATATATCATATAATGAAAAATGCACTCTTGCTGCTGTTTTGCCTGGTTCTCGGTCAAGCCGTCATGGCCCAGATTGACCCTGCCGAGGAAAAGGCGGCACGTGCCATGGTTATGGCAAACATCATCGACGTGGGAATTCCCGTGGGGGAGGAAAGTGATTTTGAGGTCAGTTCCACATACACTCGTACCGAATCCAACATACGAATGGTGTATCTGATACAGACCTACAAAGGGATTCCGGTTTTCAATGAAATGCAGGTGCTGGCGTTTCGGAACGGCCGTTTGGTTTCGGCAGCCGGTTCGCGTGTGCCTCAAATCGATCAAAAAGTCAATCGCCGCGATGCAACACCAACCATAGTGCCCGAAGCCTGCATCTGGACCGTACTCCAAGCCGTTAAAAGACAGCCCACTGGTCCCATCGCACTCGTATCAAGAAATGGTCGTAAGCTCAATTTCGGAACATTAGGTGTTTCTTCGGTCGACATCCAGGCGGAATTGGTTTGGTTGAAAATAGCTGCAAAAGAAGTGCGCCTAACCTGGCAGATAGAAATTGCGCCTCTCGGAACGTCGGATCATCAACTGTTTCGGGTAGACGCAGTAACCAATGTTATCCTCGACAGTAATAATTATACGGTATATGAAAAGCATCCCGAGCAGCTCCATCATTCGGATGTCCAACAGGTATCGCATCGTACATGCACCGATGTGCATCCGCACAAAAGCAATGAGGAAGCAAAGGCTTTGAACGGTCCCACTGTGGTTAACTCGGCCACCTACCGGGTTATTCCGTTTCCGGCAGAAAGTCCACTGCATACGGGTGGTACAGCCGCGCTGGTAACCGATCCATGGTCACTGGCACCCGGTAATGCGACAACATTAAAATGGCACTACGACGGAACAACTTATCACGACAGTACCCGTGGTAATAATGTGTGGGCGCAAGAAGACCGGGATAACAATAACACGACGTTCGGCCGTGGAGGTGTTTCATCTACATCACAGCCAACCCTAACGATTGATTATGTGCCCAATTACACGGTAGCCCCAACCACGACTACTTTTCAGCGGTTTGCGACCACCAATTTATTTTACTGGAATAATTTATTACACGACATCAGCTATCTCTATGGATTCGATGAAGTATCCGGAAATTTCCAAAACAGCAATCAGGGCCGAGGCGGATTAGGCAGTGATTATGTGATTGCCGATGCACAAGATGCCAGTGGAACCAATAACGCCAATTTCTCTACACCCGTTGATGGGAGCAGGCCACGTATGCAGATGTATCTCTCAACTTATAACACACCCAACCGCGATGGCGATTTGGATAATGGGGTGATTGCCCATGAATTCGGGCACGGGATCAGTAACCGGTTAACGGGTGGGCCCGCCAATTCATCCTGTTTGGGGAACGCAGAGCAAGGAGGAGAAGGCTGGAGTGACTATATAGCCCTCATGACCACCACCAACTGGGCTACGGCGACAGTGAGTGATGGACCAATTGCCCGTCCAATTGGTACATATCTGTTTGGTCAGTCGCCAACGGGTGCGGGTATACGCACGTATCCGTATTCGACCAGCTTGTCGGTTAATCCCAATACATATGCAACCATGGCAACCACAACTGGTGCGGTTCATCGCATTGGAGAAATCTGGTGCACAGCGCTGTGGGAGATGACCTGGGAGCTGATTGCCATTGACGGTATCAATCCAAACATATTCAACCCGGCCGGTACCGGGGGCAATTCAGTGGCTTTCAAACTGGTCATGGAAGGTATGCGTTTGCAGCCTTGCAGTCCGGGATTCATTGATGCCCGCAATGCCATCCTTCGAGCTGATACGTTATTATATAATGCCCGATACAGCTGTGCAATCTGGAAAGCATTTGCCAAGCGGGGGATGGGTAAGTTTGCGTCGCAGGGCTCATCCAACAGCACTACCGATCAAACAGCTGACTTTACGGTAAATGGCGGTGTCGTTTTGTCGTTGAGGCAAAACCTGGCGCAGCAACTGGCCGGTTTAAATGTTACGTATACGGCAACGATTCAGGCGGGTAATTGCTCAAACCTACTGAATTATATATTACGCGATACCCTGCCGTCGAATGTGAGCTATGTGAATGGTGGAAACTATGATCCAACAAATCGGGTGGTGAGCTTTCCGGTAAATATCAACGCCGGCGATTCTCAGCAATATGTATTTACGGTTAAGATTAATCAAAACGCGTATTTCCCAACCGTCAACTTATTCGAAGAAACGGTACCGACAACAACGGTTTCGGGTTTGTGGACACGCAGCTCCAATGTAACCACAAACTGGACAACCAGCACAGCACAAAGCAGCAGTGCGCCCAATGCACTGTTCTGTCAAAATCTAACTTCAGCATCTGACATCAAATTGGAAACAACCGCATCAATCAGTTTGCCGGCCAATCCCCCTCGACTCTCTTTCATGGGTTATGTGAATGCAGAAGCCGGTTACGATGGCGGGGTGGTCGAGATAACGACCAATAACGGAACAACGTGGACCGATCTAGGGTCGAACATGCTCAGTGGAGGATACAATGGTACGATCGCAGTGGATAATGTAACATTGTCTGGGCGTTCGGCCTTTACAGGAAATAACGGCGGTTTCAACCGCACGGTCATTAACTTGAATAATTACGCCAATCAATCGATCCGTTTCCGATTCCGCTTTGCCTCAGACCCCGGTGTGGGTGGCACTGGATGGTTCGTAGATGATGTGCTGATCAAAGAGGTAGCCCAGGTGAATATGCGTGCTAACCTTTTCAGTCCTTCCAATACACGCGTCCTTTTTGCAGATACCATAACCGGTATTTTGCCGGCTGCCGATACATGCACGGATCCGGTTATTGCTGCTACGCCAACATCAAGTGCTGTTTGTGAAGGAGACAATGCCTCATTCACGGTAACGGCTAGTGGCAGCGCCCTGACCTATCAGTGGGAGACAGCGACAACTTCTGCCGGACCATATGCGGCGGTGTCGGGTGCTACAGGTTCCATCTTCATCCTGTCGAATGTGAATATGTCTCAAACCAATCGGTATGTTCGTTGCCGTATAGCCGCCAATTGTTCGTCAGATACGGCCGTGATATTCACCCCACCGGTTATACTCACCGTGAATGCCCGTCCAGCAGCACCCTCCGCTAGCGGAGCCTCCCGATGTGGATCGGGTAGTGTGCTTTTACAAGCTAATGGGGGCGTTAATACCATCAACTGGTATTCAGCAACCACCGGTGGTTCGCTTTTACAGGCGAACAGTGCAAACTGGTCTACGCCGGTTATCAATCAAACCACGACCTACTACGCTGAATCCGTCAATAATACAAGTGCCTGTGCGTCACCCCGTACGCCGGTCACAGCCGTTATCAACCAAGTTAGTAACACCATCCTGCAAGCCAACACCTGTGGTCAGTATGTGTTTAACGGTAATCTGTACACGAATTCAGGGATCTATGCCGATACACTCACCAATGCGGCGGGTTGTGATTCGGTGGTCACATTATATCTGACTATTCGCGCAACGTCGTCCAGTACCTCGGTTGCCACCGCGTGCACTTCATATACCTGGAATGGAACTACGTACAATAACTCCGGAACCTATACGTACACAACGACCAATGCAGCCGGTTGTGATTCAGTGGCCACCTTATTGTTGATTGTGGGTACCTCCAGTCAGTCTACAACCAATAAGGCGGTGTGTGCTTCTCAGTTACCTTATACATGGAATGGCCAATCCTATAATCAGGCCGGTAACTATCAGGTCACGTATACAAATTCCACGGGTTGTGACTCCGTTTTGATTCTGAACCTAACCCTTGTGGACTCGTTGCAAAATGTTACTGTAACAGGAGGAGGGTCGTATGTTGCTGGTGGGTTGGGTGTGACGGTGGGATTGAACACATCTCAGCCAGGTGTTTTGTATCAATTGTATCGTAATGGCGCCACAGTTGTGGGGGCCAACGTTGTAGGAAATGGTACCTCAATCTCGTTTGGGAATCAACGGGACAGCGGTACATACACCGTAATAGCCAGTACGGGCAACGGTTGTAATGAACAGATGCTTGGAAATGTTCAGGTTGTCATACAGAATGCTCCGCCACAGGTTTTTGCCGTGACTGGCGGCGGATTTTATTGCTCCGGCACATCGGGTGTTTCTGTTGGGTTGAGTAGTTCAGAATCTGGCGTACTGTATCAGTTATTTCGATCCAATGGGTCAATACCGGTGGGATCGCCGATTAGTGGTACAGGCCTTGCGATTGTATTTGGCAATCAGTTGACCGTTGATGTCTATACTGTTCAGGCCACTCGTGTGAGTATAGCCCAAACAGCCTGGATGGCTGGAAATGCTTCTGTAACGGTCGTGTCAAGTTCTTCGTCTGCTTCCATGCCTGGATCTATTTCAGGTCCTTCAAACGTGTGTTTCAACTTGGGGGCATCCAATCCGGCGAATTATAGTATTCGGACAACGCTTAATACAACCGGTTATTTATGGACTATGCCGGCTGGTGCAACATTGATTAGCAACGGGAATGATACATCAGTATGGGTCCGTTTTGATACCTCTTTTGTATCAGGAGTCATCTCTGTAAGATCATTGAATAGTTGTAATAACTCCCAAAGTACCGCAAGAACAATATCTATTTCACGCGTTTTACCAGTTTCGCCGGCATCAATCAGTGGTCCAGTAAATATTTGTCCGATTATTGAAATGGCAGGAGCGAGTGCGCCTGTTGTCTATAGTGTTTTACCTGTTGCCAATGCAAGCCAGTATAACTGGATTGTTCCAAGCGGTGTTAACCTGATTGCAGGTCAGGGTACCACATCCATAACGGTTACTTTTCTTTCGAGTTTCACCAGCGGTTCGATATCGGTACGTCCGGCTAATCTATGTGGATCTGCCACTACTTCCCGCTCATTGAATGTTAATAAATTAACAGCATCAACACCGGGTGTTATTCAAAAATCATTCTCACCCAGCATAGCGGCCGTTACGTCTATTTGTGGAGTTACGCAGGAAGTTTATCGAATACGGAAAGTAACCAATGCAACGTCCTATCTCTGGACCATGAATCGGGGCACCCATGCAATAATGACTTCTATCCATGGTTCTGGTGTCAATGATACTGCTGTCAATATTGACTTTCTGTCTGGTATTACTTGGGATACCATTTCGGTTCGTGCCCTGACGGCTTGTTCGGTGAGTGCACCCAGAACGTTGGCTCTAAATACATTGGCTACACCGCCAACTGTCTCAACCCTAACGGGTAATGCAACACCTTGCATCGGCGAGCAACACAGCTACACCGCGGCAGCACCGCTTCCGACAAGTTCTCAATCGGCAACAGCGGTATTCCGTTGGACCAGACCAAGTTTCACTACCGTTGTTTCGGCTAATGCAGACAGTTCGCAAGTGGTGATCCGATATAATGCGGGATTCACCGGTGGGACCCTTCGCGCCAGTGCCCAATCCGCCTGCGGTGTTTTAGGCACATCCTTTACCCTCACGCTACGTTACTTGACACCAACTCCAACATCAATTACTTCATCAACCGGCAGTTATAATGCCTGTATTACGAATGTAATTACCTACACAGCGGTGGTGCCCGTTCCAAGTTCGACCCAACGAACAGCTGCTGTTTATGTTTGGACCCGACCTGCTAACACCACTATTGTATCGGCAACGGCAGATAGTTCCAGTATTACGGTGCAATTCAATGCTGGATATTCCGGTGGAACTATGACGGTTCGCGGAAAGACCGCCTGTGGGGTGGTTGGATCACCCAAAAGTCAGACGCTTACACATACCGGATGCCCAACCGGAACGATTGCTCCTGCATATACAAAGGGAAGTCAGGTGCCGGGAAATTCGGTGAGTGGTGTCATCTATCCTAATCCGTCTGCCAGTCAGTTTGAATTGCAGTCGGAGGAGGTCATTCAACAGGTAATCATCCGCGATGTTACCGGAAAACGATTGCTCCAGGTAAAGCCTGCTCAAAATCGTATCCGATTCGGTGATCAGTTACAGCCTGGTGTCTACATGGTCGAATACAAAACCAACTCCGGTACCTTCAGCACTAAAATTATAAAGTGGTAATTCAATGGATTGTTTTTAAGAGGCTGTTGAAAAACAGCCTCTTTTTTTTCGATTGCCATTTACGATACTTGTCTATTTTCTTATAAATAAGATCTGACTAGCACCGCAAGTTTACAGCGTGTGTTCCATTGCACCTAATTTCAATGCTTGATAAATCATCTGTACTTTAAATACGCAAATTGGATCCGCAAGATGATCGGATAGGAGAGGCACTAAAAAAGCCTTCTATAGGAGGCTATAAAATAAATGAATGCAATTCGTTATTGGGTAGGTCCGTTATCCGGAACTGCTTCGATTATTGATTGGATTGAATCCGATACGTTGCTGTTGAAATTATAGCCGGTTAGCGATTCCAGTGCATCTACGCTGATCCGATAGTTTCCCCAAGGTTGATTGTTTACTGTTTGCATATTGGGCATATTGACTGCAATAATGCGGGTTGATCCGCCAATTCGGGTAACATCATTCGAGCCATCCGGGATGGCTACAACCACTTTCCAGCAATGAGAGGGAACAGCGATTTTTCCGGATGCAATTGATGTGGTAAGACCGCCATTACTTCCCGTGCCACCATTCCCGATGCCACCAGAAATGATATACAATTCGTTGCCGGCGTCCATCAGGGTACGGCAGTAATTTTCAAGTCCTACCCAGGTTATCTGGTTCAAGTTGGGTGCCTGCGGCATGATATTGGTCATTAAAAAAGTAGCGGCATTATCAGTGGAGCTGCCATCGCGATCTTCCGAAGGGCACATGTGGCCACGATCAAAGCCGGTTCCGGTATAATTGCTCGTTGTAGCTTTAAAAAAGGTGGAGGGCAGTGTATTGTCGCTTGAAAAGCAGTTACAACGGGCGGCGGGTCCTTTCCAGGCCGGACTCAGATGCCAGCTAACCCAATTGGCCTGTCCGCGGGCATTGTTATATGATAAAGCAAATTGCGACTTCACCATCAGGTAGTTGTTCATGTTTACGACGTCTGTGGTCGCGTTGGATGGATTGCCTAGGGTCATATTATCATCGCGAGTAGGAGCCGGAG
>JBJTXG010000322.1:0-2721 GCA_046082125.1 Ferruginibacter sp.
GAACACCGCCAACAGCTGAAAGACGGAGAGGCTTGTCCGCTGTGTGGTGCCTTGGAACATCCGTTTGGAAATGGAAATATTCCGGTAATCAATGATAACCAACGCACACTGGAAAAAGCGAAAAAAGAATCCGCAGCGCTCTCAGAAGCCATTGTATCTGTAGAAAAAGAAATTACCCGTTTAACGACCCTCCGTGAGCAAGCAGCCGAACAAAATACAACTGAGACCGAAAAATTAAAAGCGGCGAAGAATAAATTTAATAAAGAATTACAACGCTTAGCGGTAGCCTTCCCGGCACTAATAACAGCCGACGAATGTGAAATCATTCTTTCGCTGGAGACCATAGAAAATGAAACTAAAATCAAATTGGCAACCTTTGACCAGTTAATACAAACGGTCAACGAAAGTCAAAAAACGATAGAATCTATTAGAGACTTTGAATTGCTGAAAGCAGATCGCGAAAAACAGACGGCACAATTAAGCCATTTTAATGCCGAGAACGAGGTAACCATTCAAGCCAATCTATTAACCACTAAAAAACAAGCACTAGACTCGTTGGCGGCCACCTTGGCTAATAACATGTCGAGCCTCCAATCAACCTTCGAAGCATTTGGCGTTTCCAATATAGAAGCATTGCGGGATTGTTTTACAAGTTGGAATGAAAACAAAACGAGACTCGATTCATTGAGCGAAGAAAAGAAAAAGCTGGAATCAAGTATCCGGGTTAACGAAGTTCAACGAAACGGTCAACAAGAAATGATTGATAAAACAACGAAAGACGTTGAATCCCTAGAACAAGTGCTCCTTTCCCTGACCAATGAACGAACGTCGGTTTTCGGACAGAAAATCGTGGAGGAAGAAGAAACGGCTCTGATGGCAGCGGTCCGAAATATGGATATGTCAAAAAAAGCAGCCGAAATCGAACTGAACAATGCCAATAATGAGGTTGAAAACATTAAAAGCATCATAGCTGCCAATTCCAAAGAGCTCAAACAACTGACTCAAAAACAAATTACCGATAAAAGCAGGGAAGAGCTGTCTGCGTTATACGCCGAAAAGAAACGTGTACTTAATGAATTATTACAACAGATTGGGGCCAATACGGAAAGAAGACGAGCCAGCGATGAAAGCCGAAAACAGGCCGGGCAAAAATTAATTGAAAAACAAACACAGCAGGCCATTGTCAACAAATGGGCGCAGTTGAATGATCTGATTGGATCTGCCACCGGTATCAAATTTCGAAACTTTGCACAAGCCCTTACGTTCGAGCACCTGGTTTCTGTATCAAATACTCAACTTCAAAAAATGTCGGATCGGTATCTCCTTCAGCGAACCGATGATCATACGAATCCGTTCGAGTTGTCGGTAATTGATAAATACCAAAACAACGAAATCCGTACCGCTCAGAATTTATCGGGCGGCGAAAAATTCATTGTTTCGTTGTCGCTTGCGCTTGGTTTGGCTAACATGGCCGGAAAAAACATGCGAATTGATACCATGTTTATCGACGAGGGGTTTGGCACATTGGATCCCGAATACCTCGATGTGGCGCTGAATGCATTATCTAGTTTGCAACATGAAGGAAAAATCATTGGTGTTATTTCTCACCTATCGGAACTTAAAGAACGGATTTCAACCCATATTGAAGTGATATCAACCGGTAATGGTCACTCTACTATTCAACCGGGTTTTTAATAAACGACGGTTGTTTTGAGAAAAACAATCTTTAAATTAGATGACGCTACCATTCCGATATGTTTATTTTAAGAACACGGCTATTCATTTTTTCGTTGGGGGTTGCTACCATTGTAACTGGACAACCAGTACAGGAACACAAAACGGGCTTACGCTACGGTCGATTTAATATCGGGTTTCAACACCGGATCTTATTTGACAAAACGCGTTCTTTTGAATATACTCCGGGTGATTCATCGGTAAAATCAATTTCGGCGCTCGGTCGGCCTCTTCTTCTCTCTTTTTTTTCCCCAACGAACGAGCGCAATCAAAAAAACCGACTTAAAATAAAAGACCTGTTTCTATTCAACGCTGAAAAACCGATTCAAAAATTTATTGATCGTTTCACGAGTTATCAGCTTCTTCAAAGTAAACGGTATGCCATTCAGGAAAATTTGCCACTGGAAGATTTTGCGGGTGACCCAATTCGATATGAGCAACTAGTGGACCTTCTTTTTGATAAGCACCTCAATACCCAACTTCGGTGTTTTACGGTATCCGAAAAACCAGGCGCCCAATATCCTGTTGTAATTTATCATCAGGGGTTGGGCGGCACACTCGATGAAAATAGTATTCTTTTGGAGTTTCTTGCATCACATGGATTTGTGGTTGTCACGTCTTCCTTTATCAGCGGATATGGTGAATCTACCATAGGCGTTGGGGACACAGACGCCTCGATGAAGGACCTTGATTTTATTATTGACTATTTGAAAAAACAAAAGATCGGAGATACAGATAATATCTTTTTAATGGGCCATAGTTTTGGCGCCAACACACTATTGGCTTATCCCCAAGTTGGCACTCACCCTGTTGCTGGCATCATTCCGATCGACAGCGACTACGGCTATCACCTTCGTTTTATGATGCCCCAAAAAATGCAGCCCGATTTGATTACACAAGCAAATTATGTACGAACGCGCATTTTGGCTATTGGTAGACCGAATGCAACTTTCCGGATGATCGATTTGCTGGATAAAACAGAGCGAC
>JBJTXG010000323.1:0-3793 GCA_046082125.1 Ferruginibacter sp.
GTGATCGAAGCACATGCCGATGAGATCAGCTGGTTTGTCAACTATATTTCGCCGGATGGATTGATTTACCTGAAACGCAATGGTGGGGTCGACCATCAGATTGCGCCGTCGATGCGTGTGTTTATCCATGGAAAAAAAGGACCGGTAAAAGCTGTTTTCGGCTGGCCGGCCATTCATACCCGATTGGGCAGTACGGAGAAAGAGCCGCAACCCAAAGTAGATAATCTGTTTTTGGATTGTGGTGCCCGCTCGAAGAAAGAAGCAGAGGCCTTAGGGATTCATGTTGGATCCGTTGTAACGTATGTTGAAGGATATGATGAACTCGCCACTGGCTATCTGGTTGGCAGGGCTTTTGATAATCGCATCGGTGGCTTTATGATTGCCGAAGTAGCTCGATTAATCAAAGAAGGTAAAAAGAAACTGCCGTATACTTTATATGTGGTCAACGCCGTGCAGGAGGAGATTGGATTACGTGGTGCCGAAATGATTGCCCGACGTATTAAACCTGATGTTGCCATCATCACCGACGTTACTCACGACAGTACCACTCCAATGATCAATAAAATAACGGAAGGTGAGTGTAAATGTGGCGGTGGACCATCATTATGTTATGGTCCGGCTGTACATAATAAATTGCTGCATTTTGTGGAAGGGGTAGCCCAGACGCAGAAAATACCTTACCAAATGCGTGCGGTCAGTCGTAGTACCGGTACCGATACAGATTCATTTGCCTATGCAAACGACGGTTGCCCGTCGGTACTGATTTCCATTCCGCTTCGATACATGCATACAACAGTCGAGATGTTACACAAAGACGATATCGAACAAACCATACGCCTGATGCTGGAATCGCTGCTGAAGCTGACGCCCAAAACCAATCTGAGTTACTTTTAAATACGAAATAAACACAACATGGAGGACAGGGGTGCCAAATTTATTCGGCTGGGCGGGCTGCTCGGGATGAGTTTTCTACTATTTCTTGTATCCGGTATCGTGATTCTCTTGCTGCTTCGTTTTTTGTTTGGTTTGCTGGACAGTATTTCCTGGATGGATTTGGTCTATGCCTGTACAATGGTCATCATGCCGGGCGTTTTTTTTCTGACACTCTACACGGTATACTTTATTCGAACGGGCAATCATCCGTCAAAAGCGATTCAGTTTATTTCCCGCTTGTTCTTTGTTGTTGCAATCTGTTCTTGGTTTTACTTGCTCTTTATCGACATCCGAACGTTTTTCCAAAAACCGGATGTTCAGATAGCGGACTGGGACAGTTATAATTTATTGATCCTGTCTTCCAATGGAGGACTGATTTTTTTTATTGCCATCATGCAGGCGCTCACGACGGCCAAGGAGCCGGACTGGATCGATAAATACCGGTAATGGTTATTTTCTCAGTGCAAAACGAAGTGCGTTGGGTAATCGCTTCGCCCACGATTTTTCAGAGTGATCATCGCCAATTTGTTCAATGGTCACCCAGTGAGTCGCATCAAAACCTTTTCGTTTCATTAATGCGTCTATACGTTGCTGATAGGGTTTGTAAAGGCCGTCCAATGTCATTGTACCATAATCAAAATAGATCCTGGATTCGGATGTCCGTGGAAGATTGGCCTCAAGGTATGCTTCCATTTTTTCCGGAAATGCATTGTTTTCTACGGTAAAGGCCAACGGCCAGTGTGTTGATAGGCAGATGGCAGTTCCAAAAACAGTAGGGTATTCGCAGATTCCGTATAATGAGATCAGTCCACCCATACTGGAACCTCCGATGAGTGTATGCTCCCTTGCGGATAAGGTTCTGAAACGTTGATCAATATATGGTTTCAGTTCTTGTACAATAAAACGTAGGTATTGGTCTGAGATGATCTCGCCATTGAAAAGGGGGGATCCGCCAACCCGTCGTCCGAGATGTAGTAACGAGTCTTGGGTGAGGGTCGGTAAAGCAAGAAATGGTTTTTGGGGACAATATTCCCGATGCCGATTGGGACCACCATTGTGGATACCCACCACGATGGCTTTTGTCAGATCCTTGGAATGGTTCAATACATCCATTGTTTCATCCATTTTCCATTCCTGTTGATTCCAGGTGGTGCTGCTGTCGAATAACATCTGACCATCGTGCATGTACAAAACGGCATATCGTTGATTTTTTTCTGCATCATAATCGGAGGGCAGCCAGATATCGATGGTACGTGCTTTTACCAATGCGGACGGGAACGTGTCGAGGCGGATGATTTGTCCCTTGGTTGGTTGGGGTTTTTGTGCCTGGATGGTTGCTTCGACACAAAAAAGCAACAGCAACAGAATCAGTTGGTTGTTTAATCGGATAAATGACATATTTAATGATTGTTGATCAAATAGCGCGGTTTATTGCTGTTTTACAAATGTACATGCGGAATCAAGTACATTTGCAGTATGCACGAGAATACTGAGATCCGATTTTTAGAAGGTCCGCAAAGTCGTTGGAAAGAATTCAAATTTACCATTAGTGTATTGTTTGAATTCATCAAAGGGTTCCGAAAGCTGCATTTTGCCGGTCCTTGTGTGACCATATTTGGTTCGGCCCGATTCCCCGAAGATCATCCGCATTATGTGCTCGCGCGAAAACTGGCGGCCGAAGTAGCCCGATTGGGATTTACAGTGATGACCGGTGGCGGTCCTGGTATCATGGAAGCGGCCAACCGGGGAGCGAAGGATGTTAAGGGTCGAAGTGTGGGATGTAACATCGTATTACCGTTTGAACAACAGCCCAATCCTTACTTGGATCGTTGGGTTGATATCAAATACTTCTTTGTAAGAAAGACCTTGCTGATAAAATACTCCTATGCTTTTATTGTCATGCCCGGTGGTTTTGGAACGTTAGATGAATATTATGAGGCGTTAACGCTCATACAAACCAAAATGTTGAGCGAGTTTCCAATCATCATTTTTGATAAGGCCTTTCATGACAAAATCGTCGAGCACAATGAAAAAATGAAAGTGGCCGGCACCATCTCGCCTGAGGATTTACAGCTTTGTCTTTTTACTGACTCCATCGAAGAGGCCGTTGACTATCTACGAAAGAATGCCATTCACAAGTTTGGATTAGAACATGAAAAACCCCGTAAAAAACGTTGGTGGCTATTTGAAAAAGGGTAGACTATGAAAAGTGAAATAATAATAAAGATTATTGGGTTCGTTGCTACAGGATGCACCCTCCTTTCATTTTTGATGAATGATATGTTTTGGCTAAGAATCATCAACCTGACAGCCTGCTTGATTTGGGTTACGTATGGTGTGGTTTTGCAAAAAACAGACTGGCCTATTATTATTACCAATGTTGTCATAGGATTTATTCATTTAGTTTGGATCTATCGAAATAAAATCGCTTCGGCCAGACCAACGAATCAACCATCAAAAAACTGATTGTTATGCGTATCTGGAATCAATTTGCTGAATACTTATTTTTAAAGCGAAAAGATCCGAACCAGCGGCCCACCCAATGGATGAAATACATGCATGGGATCAACCGAATTTCCATCATCCTGTTTTTACTCGCCCTGATTTTTATGGCAGTGCGGTTTCTTTTTAAATAACTAACCGGTGGGTGTTACGAACATGGAGGCGATGATGCGTGCTGCATTTTCAGAGGCGTTGCTTCCTTCGGTTAGGCGGGATCTCAACAAAGCATAGTCGGCTTCGATGCGTCTTCGCTCCGACTCATCGAAAAGTAGTTTATGTAACTCTGTTCGTAGGTTTTGTGGGGTCAGGTCGTGCTGAATCAGTTCTTTCACCATGGGTTTATTCATGATGAGGTTAG
>JBJTXG010000324.1:0-2103 GCA_046082125.1 Ferruginibacter sp.
GTCAATTGTCAGCGACTCTCCATCCGCTAGTTGAACGATTCGCTCCCTCCAAGTCTCAAGGGCTGTTTGCCATTCTCGTTCTTCCATCGATTGGGGACGTCCCGACACGATGGATTTTTGAATAGGTACAGATTGATCAAATCGAATGAGATTTTGCGGCGCGAGAAGCATCTGACCTCCTGCTTCGATACAGGCCGGTGACGGTTCCATGATGAACGATCCGATACCGGGCACATCCCAGCGCCCGGAACAAGCCAATTGCCATGCGATCACCTGATCCATACCCGCGAATTTACATGCGAAAGACCACACCACCTAATACTTGTGTTCCAAGTACGGGATATCGCTGCCAACGCTGATATGCTTTACCTGCTATATTGCTGGCCTGAATAAATGCACTCCAGTTACGATTGAAGCGATATTCTCCACTCAGTCCAACGTCTACTGCTCCAGCCATTTTACCTGTTGTTTTATCAGGTAGGATGTATTGTCCCCCCGCAAAGGCATACAAATCTGCTTGAAGTGTCAGTGACGAAATGGGTTGCCAACGGATAGCCGTAGTCCACTCCAACGGCAGTGTATTCCAGGCTCGGGCATTATTGTCTAAGCCGGTGTATCCATTGATTACAAGCTGCGATTGAAACGAAAATCGCTCAGTCAATTCACAAGATAAGTTTGTTTGGAAACGTACATTACTGATTGCGGGTTCGTCTGATAATTGATATCCTTGTGATCCAGGTACTGTATCCAGCAGAAAAAGCTGAAAATGTTTGTATCTGACCAATCCTACCCTCGCTGAAAAACGGAAATAACGAAGAAAGCTGGTTTGAACGCCACCATACAGCTCTGTTTCAACGGTATTTTTTTGGATGGTGCTTGTTTTGATGAATGGATTGAGTTGAGCAAGTTGCCTGTTGGTGTTTTTTTGTACTTGACCTGTCCAGCCTGCAAGGATGCCCCAGCGGCTATTATCCGATTGGTATGCAATGCGGATATCCGGTAAAAAATTGAATTCGCTGTTTGTGCTGATACCGGATATTCCCAGATGGGCATTCAACCGTTTATGTTTCCATTCAACAGACGGATTAAAGACGACCAGCGAATTGGTGAATGACGTATCCCGGGTGCCACTATTTTTAGTTTTGACGGAGGTGATATCAGCCAATGTGGTTACCGCTAGTAACAGCGAATCGCTTATCAATTTGGAAAAAGGGATTTCTATCCGGATGGTTTGTTCGCTCAGTGAATCTTTTTTAACAAAGCGATTCCATTCAATGAGTGGCTGATATTGTATACCCAAGCGGTTTTCAGCCGTATTACGCATGCGCATTTGAAAAATCTGTTCCCGAAATAATTGCTGTACCGACGTTTTTGGATATGTTGTCTGTGGACCGGCATATCCGTAGAGATATCGGTTTTCCATGCGCGCTTTCAACATGGCAGACCACTCATGTCGTTCCGTATGATAACCTAAAAATCCCTGCAAGCCAGACTGGGCCCATTGCTGATTGGGTAACGAGCCTTTGGATGACGTATGATCAAAATAAAAATTGGTGTACAGCTTTTTTACATCACCCAGGTGGATGCCGGCTTTCAATAAGGGCGTCGAAAAGTTTCCATAACCGGCACGCACAAAAAAATGACGGCCCGTTTGTGGCTCGGAGTCCCGATCAGGTTCCTGCACGTTCGTTTCAACAGCCGTATATCCAAAATAAAGTTCGTTTACGGGCACTCGATAAGAGCGAACAATCCGGCTTGTATCAGCCGGCAACCCCGATGCCGAAAAATTCATTTTAGCAACACTTCGTAATTGTGGTTTGTAGGCGGATACAATGGTTACGGTTTGTGGCGACGTGTCTTTAGCAACCTGCGCAAGCGTTTCAGTCGATGCCAAGAACAGCAGACAACCGATGCCGCAAACAGTCAAGATCATGATGTTGATTTTCCGTAATGAGAAAATAAGCATGTTGGTTGTCAATTGATTTTGGATGATTTCTTTTCTAATTCCAAGACGGCCTCGTATTTTATACGCGCTTCCTCTTTTAATTCCGCAATAGTGGCATTGTCAGCAACACTCTGATAGGTTGCTTTTGCGTTAAACAA
>JBJTXG010000325.1:0-12249 GCA_046082125.1 Ferruginibacter sp.
ATTCATATTGGAGAAAAGCAATTTGGTGGGGGAAGGGTGGCGGAGAAATCGTCGGTAGGCATTACAGAGCAGCTCACTTCTTTCGGTTTTGAAAGTGATCGCCTAAAAACTGGAACACCTCCGAGGGTTGATGGAAGAAGCCTTGATTACTCCAAAATGGAGGAACAGCGTGGCGACGACATAATAACCGGATTTAGTTTTTTAGAAAAACCTATCATAAAGCCTAACGAACAGCGAAGCTGTTGGATTACATACACAAATCAAAACGTTCATGAATTATTAAAAACGGGTTTTGATTCCAGTCCAATGTATCAGGGGCGCATACAGGGTACGGGTCCGAGATATTGTCCCAGTATAGAGGATAAAATCAGCCGGTTTGCCGAGCGAGACAGACACCAGTTATTTGTTGAGCCGGAAGGATGGAACACCGTTGAGATATATATTAATGGATTTTCAACCTCTTTATCAGAAGATATTCAATATCAAGCACTTAGGTTGGTTCCGGGTTTTGAAAACTGTAAAATGTTCCGACCGGGATACGCTATTGAATATGATTATTTCCCGCCCACCCAATTACAATTCAATTTAGAAACAAAGCACATATCGGGACTTTTTTTTGCAGGACAAATAAACGGAACAACAGGATACGAAGAGGCTGCCTGTCAGGGACTTATGGCCGGAATTAATGCGCATCAAAAAGCGAACGACCTAGAACCATTCATTTTAAAACGTAGCGAAGCCTATATTGGAGTGCTAATTGACGATTTAATAAATAAAGGCACCGACGAACCATACCGAATGTTTACAAGCCGCGCGGAGTTTAGAACTCTGCTTCGACAAGATAACGCCGATTTACGATTGACACAAAAATCACACGATATTGGATTGGCAAAATCAGATCGTATGCACCTGTTAGACCGAAAGTCAAAACAAGTAACCGAAATTACCGGACTACTCCAAAAAATGATGTTGGAGCCAGAAGAAACTAATCCGTATCTAGAAAGCGTTTATTCGTCACCGTTAGTTACCAAGCAAAAAGCCTCTCAGGTGTTGCTTCGCCCCTCAATTGACCTGCTGTCCATGAACAAGCGCATTGAACGAATGAACGAGACATTCTCGTCCTTTGACCAGAATGCCTTGGAACAATCCGAAATTCAGTTAAAATATCAAACGTATATCGATAAAGAGCGGGAGCTGGTAGCAAAAATGAATAAGCTGGAAGACTTGATCATTCCCGATGAATTTAATTATGCCAAGTTGGTATCTTTAAGCACGGAAGCCCGCCAGAAATTTGAGCGCATCAGGCCACGAACACTCGGCCAGGCCTCTCGTATATCCGGCGTCAATCCAAGTGATGTGCAAATACTGATGTTGTATATGGGCCGCTAAAAAAAACGTATGCCAGACTTGATAACACGCTCTAACACGATTAAACAATCGCTCGACAAACAAAACATACGAGTACAATCAGAAGACCTCAACAGACCCTGGGGAGGCTTCCTGGTCATTGATGAAAATGACGCGCAGTCATTTATCAATACCTATTTTCCAGGGGTGGACACCAAAAACATGGTCGGCCAAAAAGTAAGTCCTAAAATACTTTTTGTAGCTCCCGACAAAAAATTAAGCTGGCAGTACCACCATCGCCGCGCCGAAATTTGGAAGCTGATTGAGGGCGAAGTCATCCTAGTACGAAGCACGACTGACCTTCCCGGAAATGCCGAAAACATGAAAAGGGGAGAGGTTGTTACTCTTCAGAAAGAAGAAAGACATCGGCTTGTTGGTACATCCCAGTGGGGCGTGGTGGCCGAAATATGGATTCATACAGATCCGCAAAACCCCAGCAACGAGGACGATATTATTCGCCTGCAAGATGATTTTGGTCGCTAAAAACACCGAAGCGGACCCGCCTGTCGGCCGATCCGCCCGGTGTTGACTTTACGCCGCTGCCTTACTACCCAGTAAAAGCATCTCGTTGACCTGAATCTCGGTAATACTCCGCTTTTTCCCCTCTTTATCAGTGTACTCGCGCGATATGAGCTTCCCGTCAATGGCCACCTCGCTGCCCTTATCCAGATACTTCTCGGCAACATCCGCAAGCCGCCCCCATGCGACTAATTGATGCCATTGTGTCTCTTTCACTTTTTCTCCTTTGTTGTTGGTGTAAACCTCGTTGGTAGCAACGGTAAATTTTACAAGCCGCTTACCCGACTCGGTGGTTTTAACGTCGGGGGTTTTTCCAAGGTTGCCAATTAATTGAACCTTGTTTCTCATTGAATACATACAATCAATTTTTTATGATGAATAGTTTGGTGAAGCCGGCGCCAGGCGACACAATTCAAAATTGCACCGTCAGAATGGCGATAGCCGGTTAATAAACGCTTACAGTTGAAAATACGCGCGTAACACCGTTTTTTAACCCCACTAAACAAGTCGAGGCCAACCTATTTTTAAATAAAAAATGATAACCCCAACCTGTCCGGTCTGTCATAGCGCTATTCGCGGTCGAACAGACAAACGCTTTTGTAACGACTACTGCCGAAATGCCTACAACAATGCAAAAAAGTCGCCACAGAACGCACTCATGCGAAATATCAATCACCAGCTTTCCAGAAACCGTCGCATCTTGTTGGAGCAACTCACCGATAAACACACCATCCAAAAAACGAGCAAGAAAAAATTGGTAAACGCAGGATTTGATCTTACCCTCTGTACTTCGGCAAGAACAGCAAAAGATGGAACCATCATTTATGGTTGTTATGAAACAGCGTTTATACAACTAAACGACACCGACGTGTTGATACTGCTTGAAGAAGAGCCGCTAGGCGGTTAATCGCCGATCGCTCTCATTCTCCAACAGAATAATAGAAGGCGTTGTTTGGTCGACAGCTGATTCCTGGATCCGGGCGGTAATATCGCTTAACAACGCAACGCGCTGCAGCGCATACGGGATAGAATCCAGCCCGGACACAAACTTGAGCACATAATTATAAATGGCCAGTAAGGTGCCCGCCTCTAGGCCCCCCGTAATTTTTCCGGAAGAAACGAACAGCGAAAGCGAGATAACCACCAATACCAACAACTCGATCAAACCAAAACTTAGCGCTTCTTTGTCTGAAATGCGAATCTGTAAACGCCGAAGTGCAGAAAAATGATCCCGAATTCGTTCTTTATTTCCCATTGCAATTACGCTAACCTGTTTTTCCAGCTCATCATTCTTTTCTGCAGACAAGAGAAGCATTTTTTTGCCGTAATACCGGCTGATAATGCCTACCGGAAACAATACCGCCAAACAAATAAAAGCAACAGAAGCATCATAATAAAACAACAAGATAGCTGACCCAAGAATATTGAAAAACGCTTCTGCGATATAAGGAACATCGGCCTCTAAAAAATCAACTAACTCGCGCGATAAAGAAGCCCGCGCACACAATCGCGAAACATCCTGATGTTTTCTTTTTCGAAATAAAAAACCGGTAACTAAACTCGTGTATAAATCAGCATACGTTCTGGTGTCATACATCTGTCTTATAGAACCAATCACCAACCATAACAGATGAGAAATGCCCAGCAACAAAAGGCCTCGATACGAATCGTGAATCAGATCGTTCACCGCAATGCCCAAAAAGAAGGGCCTTAGCAAACTGCCCGATACCTCCAGGATAAATAAAAAATAAGTAAGCCCGAGTCTTCGGGCATAGGACTGAATAATTCTAGACAATAACGTAAGGGCGTTCATACAATAGGATCTTAGGGTTCTGTATTAAAAATCAACCCTACGACCTGATACCCGGTAAAAGGTTACATCGTTTCTCAGCGGTTTTTTTCGCGGGAGTCAATGGTATTGTGGGGAGAGCCCTGGATTTGTTTTCGGCAATTGGTGCTTCCGCACTGACACGCAAAGGGTTCAGCGTGTTCATCCAAAAAATCGGCGTAATCGAGGGTTAGCTCTTCGCCCGCATTGATTAAACGTTTTGCAACCACATTCAGCCCCACATACGCGGTGTTGGCATTACAGCTATGGTTTTGAGGCGCCCATTGTAAAGGCGATTCGTCCCATAACAAAAAAACAGCATCTGAAACCGGATAAGCATATTTTCTGAATTGATCCATTTCTGCCTCGCCCCAGGTTGATTCAATGTGTCTTTTGGTTGCTATTCGTTGTGATCGCTCTTCTCCCCGAAAAATAACCGTACCGGCCCCCAGGTCTTTTTTTGCGTAGATACCATATCCACAGATGGCGTTCCCGCGCATTTCATAAACAGCGATTTTGTTGGCAAACCGATCAAGTCCATCCCGGATGATCCGATGTAAAAAGTCAACCGGACCCAAACCATCCAGCCGAAGAATATGATCGGCAGGTCCTTCATAGCCGTCCGTATAAAAAACAGAGCAAGTAAAATTTATTTCCAGGAAAAATAAAACACCGCTGGCATCCATTCTGAAATCAAGCCGAGCATACCCAACGCCGCCAAAACCACGAAAAATCGAAACGGCCGCCCGCTTTATTCGATCTTCCAAAACCGGATCGAGAACAGATACATTAGCAGTAGGATGTAATGACGATGTTTTCAGCGAATACGTTTTAAATGACGCTCTTTCATCAAATACGTACTCAATCGGCCGGTAGGCATGAACGCCGCCGTCTGCTTTTTTATCCCGTACAACCAATACAGTAAACTCGCGCCCGTATATGTATTCTTCGACCAACGCCTCGTCGTATTCATGGATTATTTCGGCAACTTTTTCTGTCAACGCCTCCTTGTTTTTCACCAACGACCGATCATCAATACCTAGGCTATCGCCGGCTTTTGCAGGTTTGACAAATAATGGAAAGGCTAATCCAATATCCAATGATTCGCATTTGGAAAGATCTCGAATAAGCATATGTTTAGGTGTTGTTACACCAACCGTGTAAGCCACATATTTCATTTGTTCTTTGTCGGGGTCATAGAGAAGGGTGTTTGGTCCGGTATATGGAAGCCCGAGTAGCTCCAGGAAATAAATCACATCGATTGATGGCACCTCCCAATCCAAATATCCCTCACAGAGATTGATGAAAATATCATAGTTGTTTTTTTTAAGGGCCTTCAATTGTTTATAAACGGTGAGTTTATTTAAGAACACATGATCGACTGTTGCGTCTGGTAGGAGCGGAGACAGGTTTCGGGGCGGATCATAGTGTTGATAATCCACGCCCGTGGTGGAATAATCGGGAAGCAACACACAAGCGCGCTTGATGGAAAGTGATATCTTATTATCGGCCATTGTTATGATTGGAATGGAGTTATTGCTTTATCCAAAAAACGACGATAGGCGTCTTGTAGCAACTCAATAACTAGCTGAGAGAAGGTTTTTTTTGAAAAAGAAAGGATGGCGCCGATGGACGTATAATCCGCATCATCGCTGATTCCACATTGCGCATTGATCTCCAGTACAAAGAGCTTTCCGGTTTGTGAATCCTGTCGGATATCCACACGCGCATAACCGGTACCCCTGGTTGCCACAAACGCATCGAGACTGATTTTTTTTAGCGGTTCAATCAGTTCAGCTTCGGGCAGCGCATATTCATAAAAATGTTGCTGTTCGGGCATGGCCGATTCGCTTTCATAAATTTCCCAAAGGCGGTCAAACGACAAAAACCGCTCTTTTTCACTAAGGGAAGAATGAAATACACGTTCAACCGGCGTGTAAATCAAAATATTTTCTTGGTGCTGATGACTGCCGGTCAGAAAAACAGTGAATTCGCGACCGGCAATAAATTGTTCGGCGACCAATCCGTCAATAGACAGATTCCACCCGCGGTAACCGGCAAACAAGCTCTTGGTGATTTCCCGGATTTCATTCATGGTTTCAACGACATTACGAACACCAACGCCCATACTTCCTCCGGACACCGCCGGCTTGACAATGACGGGCTTTCCTATAGTTTCAAAAATGGTTTCCGGAATATCATTGACATCGTAGACCGGGAGCCAGGACGCATGGCAGACCCCTTGTTCATCGAAGGCTTTTTTCATCCGAATCTTCGATGTGGTAATGTCATAAAAAAAAGCATCCGCCCCGGTGTAAACCAGATCAAGTGATTCAAGGGCCCGCACCACGGAAATACCCGGCGCACCGTTTATTTCGTCGCCATCACAGAGATTAAGTACCATGGGAAACGAAACGCCGCTTGTCTGTTCTTTCTTGATTGTATCTAAAACACCCGGAAACGATTGTAGGGTAACCGGTTGCCAGATCCAGCCAACGCCCATCGACTCAAACGCATGCGTGTATTCCAGAATGCTTTGTGAAAAATCGTAATAGTAATCCAGGTGTTCATCATTGTGCGCAACATCGGGGGCCAATACCCAAATTTTAACGGGCACGCCTACACGATGTTGAATATGGTCGAAGGAACGCGTCATTTCTTTTTATCAAACAAACGATAAATGTGTTGATTGAACAAATAACCGGCACGCTGTTTTTCTGACAAAGCATTTGCGCCCGCAATAACTTGTATACATGAATCGGAACCGCAGGCACAATCAAATGGAGTAGCCATCTGCCATTCGGTAGACGGGTAAAAAAAGCAGAGCTCATCATGCGTCTCAATGCGTTCAAGAGCAATCAGTTGTTTATTTTCTGTGTCAAAAAACACATTGGGTGCACAGGAGTGATTGGTATACCTCAAACAAAATGGCAACAAGGTGATGTGTATATGCTCATTCAGCTGTAAACTCAATTGATTGGGTTCCGCTAATTCTTCTTCGTGTGTAAATGACGTGATATTTTCTCCTTTGTCAAAAGAGCGGGATGCGTGTAAGGCAAATTGATTTCGCGAAGGATGGAATGTTGCTTCCAGCAGTCCGGTAATGCACAGGTTTTGCTCCATGGTGTGAAGCATAAATGTATGTCAATTCAGGAAGGAAACACACAAAAACTATCGACAAAGGGAGTGAATGGTCGCTGCGTGTTCTGGATATACGGCTGTCAGCGACGAAGCATCGGCCAGTTCAAAATCAGCAAAATCGAAACCGGGTGAAACCGTACATCCAACAAATGAAAAAGAAGAACCCGCGGACGGCCTGGAGGCAAACCAGGTATTCGCGGGCACCACGAATTGGAAAACCTCTCCAGCTTCGGCATGGGGACCTAATTTGGTAATCGTTAATCCGTTGGATTGATCCAGCATCAGCACGTCGAGGGGGTCTCCGGCATAAAAATGCCAGCATTCATCGCTTTTAATTTTATGGAAAGCCGAGTATTGTCCATGTTCCAACAAAAAATAAATTGCTGTGGCGTAATTCCGGTTGTTAGGAAAATGATCTGCTTGGTCGACCAGCCGAATACAATCCGCAGACCGATAGGTTTCGCGATACCAGCCACCTTCCGGGTGTGCCTGCATTTGATAGTGTTCTTTAAAATACGAAGCGGTGGGCATTTGAGTGCTGGATAAAAAAGCAACAAATTAAATATTCATTCCGCCACAAACACTAATCGCCTGTCCGGTAATGTAAGCGCCCATGTCGCTGGCTAAAAACAGACAGACATCGGCTATATCCCTTGGTGCCGCAAATCGTCCGAGCGGAATCATTGATTTGTATTTATCGGCATTTTCACCGTCTTTCAGATAGCTGGTCATGTCTGTTTCAACAAACCCCGGGAGAACGGCATTGCAGCGGATGTTTCTGGAGCCCAGTTCTTTGGCTACACTTTTGGTGAAACCGATCACGCCGGCTTTACTGGCGGCATAACTGCTTTGTCCGGCGTTGCCCATTTCTCCGATTACACTGCTCATGTTGATGATCGTGCCATTTTTGGCTCTCATCATTGGTTTGATGACCAGTTTAGTAAGATTAAAAACACTTTTCAGGTTAATAGCCATGACATCATCCCATTGTTCTGGAGTCATACGTAAGAGCAGATTGTCTTTTGAAATACCCGCATTGTTTACACAACAATCGATGTTTCCAAAAGTTGATAACACATCGTTTACTAAAGACTCGCATGCGGTGAAATCACCGGCATTGCTTTGATACGCTTTGGCTTTTACACCTTTTGTCTGAAGGGTTGCTTCCAGTGTTTTTGCTTTTTCGGCACTAGCGTCGCTGATGTAGGTGAATGCGATGTTGGCTCCCTCTTCGGCAAAGCGAAATGCAATTGCTTCTCCGATGCCTCGTGCGGCGCCTGTTATCAGGGCTGTTTTTCCTTCCAGTAATTTCATATCTGTTTATTTATACACAAACAAAAATAAACTATAAGTGTCAAAAGGACTGATTGTTTGGGTCTTGTTTAAATCTGGTTACAGCAAAGCGCTAACATCTCTTCTACGATTGTGCGGTCATTATGAAGGCGGGGTATTTTATGTTGTCCACCCAGCTTACCCTTTTTTTGTAACCAGGAGGCAAAGGAGCCGGTCGGCACGGGCGTGATAACCGGGAGAGAGAGCGCTATATTGTGCTGTCGCTTAGCCTCATAGTCGCTGTTTTCGGACTGAAGGGCCTTATCGAGCAATAGGGTGAACGTGCGTAGGTCGTTGGGTTCGTTTTCAAATTCAATCAGCCATTGGTGGGTGCCGTTGGTGGTATCAGAAAAATATACCGGAGCGGCGGTATAATCAACGATAGTAGCTCCTGTTTGCGCACAGGCTGTTGCAATAGCCCGATCGGCATTATGTACCATCAGCTCTTCCCCAAATGCATTGATGAAATGCTTGATTCGCCCGGTAATTTTTATACGGTATGGGTTGGTTTCTGTAAACATAACGGTGTCGCCTACCAGATATCGCCACAGGCCGCCGGTTGTTGAAATAATCAAGGCATATTGTTCACCCACAACGATTTTATCGAGTCCGATGGTCTCTGGAAATGGCTTACCGTATTCCTTGAGGGGCATAAACTCATAAAAGATGCCATGTTCAGCAAACAACATCATTCCGTCGTCTTCGGGTTTTTGTTGTCCGGCAAAAAAACCTTCACTGGCATTGTAGATTTCGAGATAATTGACGGGCTTGCCAATTATTTTTTCAAAATGTGATTTATAAGGCACAAAGGAAACGCCGCCATTGATATAGAGCTCGAGGTTGGGCCAAACATCTGCGATGGTGTTTTTTCCGGTTATATCTAGTATTCGTTGTAACAATAAGATCGTCCAGGTGGGCACTCCGGCTACAGAGGTTACGTTTTCGTTGGCGGTGCTTTGAGCAAGTCGTTCCAGCTTTTCCTCCCAGTTATCCAACAGTGCCACACTGAGTTCCGGCGTGCGCAACCATTGCCCCCAAAAGGGAGCGTTTTGCATTAGTACGGCACTCAGGTCGCCGTAGCGGATGTGTTCATCCAGTTGACCAATTTGATGCGAGCCGCCAACAACCAGTCCTTTGCCGGTCAGTAAATCACTGAAAGGAAAGTGCAGGTAATAGTTTGTCAGAACGTCTTTGCTTGCCTTGTAATGGTTTTCCTGTAGGCTTTCATCGCTTATAGGAATGAACTTGCTTTTACTGTTTGTGGTGCCACTGCTTTTAGCAAACCAGTGAACGGGGGTGTTCCAAAGCACATTGTCTTCGCCAGCCATCATTCGTTGGATATATGGCTGAAGGGCTTCATATTCGCGAACCGGAACAGCTTGTTTAAATGATTTGATCGAAAAGAGATTGGAAAAGCCGTGCTCCCGACCAAAAGCGGTGTATTGTCCGGCTGTAAGGAGGTCCTGTAGTACATCCCGCTGAATGCTGGCGGCGTGTTGTGTCCAATTGCGAATCCTCCAACCACGCATTCGTGCCAGGCGTGAAATAGCGGGGGACAAAAGCTTCATGTGCGGAAGTTACCGAAAAAAAGAGAACGAAAGACTGGAACAATCAGCGCTCATCCTGATCGCGGGCAGCCTCCTGGTGGATGTAATCTTTTCGACGAAGCTCAAAGTTGCGGCCCAGATACAATCGTCGCACCTGTTCATCACCGGCAAGCTCTTCGGCCGTTCCGTCGCGAAAGATCTTTCCATCAATTAGCAGGTATGCTCGATCACAGATGGACAGGGTTTCATTTACATTATGATCGGTAATAAGGATGCCAATGTTTTTCAATCGAAGCCGGGCAATGATTTCCTGAATATCTTCAACCGCGATTGGGTCAACGCCGGCAAAGGGTTCGTCTAATAATATAAATTTAGGACCTACCGCTAGTGCGCGGGCTATTTCGGTTCGGCGCCGTTCGCCTCCGCTTAACGTATCTCCGTTGTTTTTTCGAACATGCTGCAGCCGGAACTCGTCCAACAGATCTTCCAGGGTTTCCCGCTGGTCTGCTTTGGATGCGCCTGTCATTTCAAGCACCGCCCGGATATTATCTTCCACACTCAGCTTTCGGAATACACTGGCTTCCTGTGGCAGGTATCCGATACCCAATTTAGCCCGACGGTACATGGGTAGCTTGGTGATATCGGATTGACCCAAAAAGACCTGTCCTTTATCGGGCTTAACCAATCCCACTACCTGATAAAACGAGGTGGTTTTGCCGGCGCCGTTCGGGCCAAGCAAGCCAACAATCTCTCCTTGTCCCACCCGAAACGAAACGTCGTTAACCACGGTACGGCTTCCGTATTTCTTGACCAGGTTATTTGCTCGAATAGTTGTTTGCAAGGCTATTTTTTTCAAAAATACAGCAAGTTTGAACGAAAACCCCGAACAAGCCTGTTAAGATTGGTCACGTAAGCGCCGTCATACTTTGATTTAAAATATCTTTACAGTCAACATGAAAGTAATCGATCATATCCAACAAGCCAGCGACACGCTGTTGTCGTTTGAAATATTACCACCGCTAAAAGGAAAAGGTATTCAGTCCCTCTACCAACACCTTGATCCGCTGATGGAGCTCAAGCCTTCGTTCATTAATGTTACGTATCATCGGAGCGAGCACTCGTTCAAAAAACGAAAAGACGGATCATTTGAGAAAGTCGTTGTGCGAAAGCGCCCCGGAACCGAATCGATTTGTGCGGCCATTATGAACAAGTACAATGTAGATACTGTACCACACCTGATCTGCGGCGGCTTTGGGATCAATGAAACAGAAGACGCGCTGATCAATCTCAATTACCTTGGCATTGACAACGTGCTTGTATTACGAGGGGATGCGGCTAAAAACGAAACCGCCTTCGAACCCGAGCCCGGTGGTCATCACTATGCGATTGATCTGTTAAAACAGGTCGTTAATCTGAATTCCGGTATTTATCTCGAAGAAGAGCTAAAGAACACCAGCAAAACCCGCTTTTGTATCGGTGTGGCCGGTTACCCCGAAAAACATTTTGAAGCACCCAATATGGAGACGGATCTGCGTCATCTGAAATCGAAGGTGGATGCCGGCGCCGACTACGTGGTAACCCAGATGTTTTTCGACAATCAGAAATATTTTTCGTTTGTGAAAGCCTGTCGTGAAATTGGAATTACGGTTCCGATCATACCAGGGCTAAAACCAATTTATACCAAAAAACAGCTGACCATCCTTCCAAAAACGTTTCACATCGATTTGCCCACACCACTTACCGAAGCGATTGCCACCTGTAAAACGGATGATGAGGTGGAACGGGTTGGAGCGGCGTGGTTGCTGGAACAATCCAGGGAATTAAAAAAAGCCGGCGTGCCCGTCTTGCACTATTATACATTGGGTCGCCCGAATCTGATTGCCGACGTGGCTAAGCAATTATTTTGACTTCGAGAAACAATCGCATGATCGTATATAATCGCACATATTTTCCTTTCTTTTTTTTATCGGTTTTTGCTGTTCTGTTTTCGCTTCCTGATTTTGCCCAATCGCCGACTGATTTACCGGGCGTGTGGAGGGGATATGTGCAAACCGAATCGAGAAAGATCGATTATGAGCTGGTGCTTTCCGATAGCGCCGGAACGATTGTTGGCTACTCCCGCATTTTGTTCAATGTCAAAGGGGACTCGCAGTACGCGATTAAAACAGTTTCCGTGGAAATCAAAGAAGACGATTTGTTTGATATAGAGGAACAAGCATTAATATACCACACACTTAAAGAAGTCGCTCCTCAGAAAATAAAACAAATCAACCGGCTGTTATTATCCAGGGAACAGCGACGATGGGTTTTGTCGGGTACATTTAAAGCGAAAGGAACCATGGGCTTGCGTGGAGCGAGTGGCGATATTGTATTAATGAAGGAAGATATCGCCGATTCGTCGGTGTTGTTTGTTGAACTCAAAAAACAGCACAAAACAGATTCTCTTTCTTTTGTGAAAAATCCGCCCAAAGCCCC
>JBJTXG010000326.1:0-3117 GCA_046082125.1 Ferruginibacter sp.
TACAACTTCGAGGATGCCATCGTGATCAGCGAAAAAGTAGTCAAAGAAGACCTCTTTACGTCTATTCATATCAGTGAGTTTGAAACGGAGGTTCGCGATACCAAATTAGGGGAAGAAGAACTGACGCCGGATATTCCGAACGTGAGTGAGGAAGCAACCAAAGACCTCGATCAAAACGGAATCATCCGGATTGGTGCTCATATCAAAGAAGGAGACATCATCATCGGTAAAATAACACCGAAAGGAGAGAGTGACCCTACGCCGGAAGAAAAACTCCTTCGTGCAATCTTCGGTGACAAAGCCGGGGACGCCAAAGATGCTTCGCTGAAAGCCCCAAGCGGCACCGAAGGGGTGGTTATCGATAAGAAGCTGTTCCAACGTGCGAAAAAAGATAAAAACACGAAACTCCGCGAAAAAGCACAATTGGAGAAGATTGAAAAAATGCATGAGAAAAACGAGGCCGACCTGCTCGAACTCCTCATCAGCAAATTACAATCATTGTTGAAAGACAAAACCAGTCAGGGTGTTACCAATAATTTTGGCGAAGTGTTGGTGGGCAAGGGTGTGAAATTTAACTCGAAGAATCTGGCCGGCATCGATTACCAAAACGTTAACCCTTTGGGTTGGACGGCCGATGCCAAGACGGATGACTTCATCAACACGTTGCTCCACAATTATAATATCAAATACAACGAAGAACTCGGTCGCTACAAGCGGGAGAAATTCAATATCTCCATCGGAGATGAATTGCCTGCCGGTGTACTCAAACTGGCCAAGGTGTTCCTGGCCGTGAAGCGTAAACTGAAAGTGGGCGATAAGATGGCCGGTCGTCACGGTAACAAAGGAATCGTGGCCAAAATCGTACGTCAGGAAGACATGCCGTTCCTCGAAGACGGAACACCGGTAGATATCGTGCTGAATCCGTTGGGTGTACCAAGCCGGATGAACCTTGGACAAATCTACGAGACCGCCCTCGGTTGGGCCGGTGAACAACTGGGAGTCCGGTTTGCCACACCAATTTTCGACGGAGCCAGCGTGGAAGAAATTGCGGACAATATCGATAAGGCTGGACTGCCTTCCTTCGGACATACCTTCCTCCATGATGGGGAAACCGGTGATCGCTTCGACCAGAAAGCAACGGTGGGTGTGATCTACATGATTAAACTGCACCACATGGTTGATGATAAGATGCACGCCCGTTCTATCGGACCGTACAGTCTCATCACACAGCAACCGCTGGGTGGTAAGGCACAGTTCGGTGGACAGCGTTTCGGTGAGATGGAAGTGTGGGCACTGGAAGCCTATGGGGCCTCCAATATCCTGCAGGAATTGCTGACCATCAAATCGGATGACATCATCGGTCGTGCTAAAACATACGAAGCGGTCGTTAAGGGGGACAATATCCCGCGTGCGGGCATTCCAGAATCATTCAACGTATTGGTTCATGAATTGCGCGGATTGGGACTTGATCTCAAATTCGACTAAGCAAGAGGTAGATCCAGTTATTAAAACCATTCAAACACAATAACCATACATAGCATTATGTCATTCAAAAAAGAAAATCGTCCAAAATCGGCATTCTCTAAAATTACCATTGGTCTGGCATCGCCCGACACGATTCTGGAGAAAAGCTATGGTGAAATCATCAAGCCCGAAACCATCAACTATCGTACCTACAAACCTGAGCGCGATGGTCTGTTTTGTGAGCGGATATTTGGTCCGGTAAAAGACTACGAATGTGCTTGCGGTAAATACAAGCGTATCCGATACAAAGGCATTGTGTGTGACCGTTGTGGCGTGGAAGTGACCGAGAAAAAAGTTCGTCGGGAGCGTATGGGACACATCAAATTGGTCGTGCCGGTTGTTCATATCTGGTACTTTAAATCGTTGCCAAATAAAATCGGTTATCTGCTGGGCATGAGTTCCAAGAAACTGGAATCCATTATTTATTATGAGCGCTATGTGGTGATTCAGCCGGGTATTCGTGCAGACAAAGGACAAAATCCATATGATCTGCTGACCGAAGAAGAGTACCTTGATATTCTCGATGCTTTGCCACGTGAAAATCAGATGTTGCCGGAAGAAGATCCCAATAAGTTCGTAGCCAAGATGGGCGCAGAGGCTGTTCATGCTATGCTCGCCAATCTGGATTTGGATACATTGAGCTCGGATCTTCGAAATGCAGCGGCTACCGAAACATCTCAACAGCGGAAAGCCGATGCGTTGAAGCGGCTGAGTGTGGTTGAAAGTTTCCGGGAAGCGAATACCCGCATGGTTAATCGTCCGGAGTGGATGGTCATGCAGTATATTCCGGTTATTCCACCGGAACTGCGTCCGTTGGTTCCTCTGGATGGCGGCCGGTTTGCGTCCTCCGACCTGAATGATTTGTATCGTCGGGTGATCATCCGGAACAACCGGTTGAAGCGTTTGCTGGAGATCAAAGCCCCTGAGGTGATCTTACGTAATGAAAAAAGAATGTTGCAGGAGTCTATCGACTCACTGTTTGATAATAGCCGTAAATCCAACGCGGTAAAAGCCGAAGGTGGTCGTGCTTTGAAATCACTCAGCGATGTGCTGAAAGGAAAGCAGGGACGTTTCCGTCAAAACCTCTTGGGTAAGCGGGTTGACTACTCCGGTCGTTCGGTGATTGTGGTTGGACCTGAAATGAAAATGCATGAATGCGGATTGCCAAAAGACATGGCAGCCGAGTTGTTCAAACCATTCATCATCCGCAAACTGATTGAGCGTGGTATTGTAAAAACCGTAAAGAGTGCCCGGAAACTGGTCGATAAAAAAGAAGCGATCATCTGGGACATTCTTGAAAATATTTTGAAAGGACATCCGGTGCTCTTGAACCGGGCCCCAACCCTGCACCGCCTTTCAATCCAGGCATTCCAGCCTAAATTGATTGAGGGGAAAGCGATCCAGCTTCACCCATTGGTAACCACCGCGTTCAACGCCGACTTTGACGGTGACCAGATGGCGGTACACGTGCCATTGAGCAATGCAGCCATTCTGGAAGCCCAGCTGCTGATGCTCTCTTCACACAACATCCTCAATCCGCAAAACGGAACGCCGATTACCCTTCCTTCACAGGACATGGTGTTGGGTCTTTAC
>JBJTXG010000327.1:0-8934 GCA_046082125.1 Ferruginibacter sp.
CCCGACGGATAACCCGCATCAAGCATGAGCTGCAACAGTTGCTGACTAATCATCTGGGAAAAGAGTCGGTTGATCCTAATCGATTGGAACAAGAGCTGATTTACTACATGGAAAAAATTGATATTCATGAAGAACAAATCCGGTTACGGCAACATTGTTCTTATTTTCTGGAAATTGTTCAGGGCACCGATGCTTCCAAAGGAAAAAAACTGGCATTTATCCTTCAGGAAATCGGCCGTGAAATTAATACCACCGGCAGCAAAGCCTATGATGCCGACATTCAACGGGCTGTGGTTATGATGAAAGATGAGCTTGAAAAAGCAAAAGAACAAGCATTGAATGTACTGTAGTGGGAAAAACCGATTCACCGAACTTTGCACTTATGTCAATTCAAAATCGATGGTTTGCTTTTTTAGTGTGTGGTTATTTTTTTTCGTGTCAGCCTATTGCCATCCATGAAAAACACCAGGGATTTACGGACCATTGCTGGAAAAGAGCTATGCCAATTACCGGTGAGTTGGATATTTCAGATTCAACAGCTTTGTACGACGTGTATTTACTGCTTCGTCACACCGATCAGTACGCATTCAATAACATTTACATAGACCTCCGCCTGCAAAATGGTAAAGACACCATTGCTTTTACGCAACAGTCACTCACACTGGGCCATGATGCTACGGGTTGGGAGGGAAGCGGAATGGACGATATCTGGGAAGTTAGGAAGCGAATCAATCGGGAGCCCATTTCATTCAATCATGTTGGCCCCTGTCGTTATGTACTCAAAAACATCATGTCACAAGATCCGCTTGGTGAGGTCCTGAGTGCCGGTATCCGCATCGAAAAATGCAGGCAGCAAACACCATAAACGCATAGAGCCGAAAACACCTTGTTAATTTTTGAGTTTCACCAGGCATTGAATACGAAATACCCTGGCGTTGCGTTCTTTCGTATAATTGGAGAAACATTATCTTTGTTGGTACATTAAAATCGTTTGAATACGTGAAACAGACCATTCTTACCATACTGTTCATTGCCGTTTGTTTTCATATCGAGGCCTATGCTCAAACCGATATCGGTTATCAACGGCAAGGAGAATTCGGTGTAACAGTGGGGGCAGCTCATTATTTTGGCGACCTGAATACCCGGGTTGGGCTTCGTAAGCCGGGGGTAGCCGTTGGTGCTTTCTTTCGTAAACAGTTCAATGACTATGTGGCGATGCGGGTTTCTGGTCGATTTGCCAAACTTTCATACAGCGACCAATACAGCAAAAACGACTATCAGCGCACACGTAACTTGGATTTCAGTTCCAATATCTTTGAGTTTGCCGTTCAGGGTGATTTTAATTTTTTTCAATACAACCCGGATGACGCCAACAAACTGTTTACACCTTATGTAACCTTGGGTGTAGGTTTGTTCAGTTACGATCCGTATACGATGTATGATGGCTCCAAGGTTTATCTGCGTCCTCTCGGAACAGAGGGGCAGGCCGGTGGCTACTTGGGACGTTCCGAATACGGAACCATGGCGCTTTGTATTCCGTTGGGGGTTGGCATAAAATATAGTATTACCCGTAAAACCAACCTGACTTTCGAATTGTCTCATCGATTCACTACCACCGATTATCTGGATGATGTGAGTACCACCTATGCTCCCAAGGATCCGTATTTTCCGGATGGTCCGACAGGGCCTTCCCTCGCGTATCTTTTGCAGGACCGATCCTGGGAAATAGATCCCAATAACATGCTCAGTAGTGTACCCGGCCGTCAACGCGGCTGGAGTAAACAGAAGGATCAATACATCATCGCCGAAATCGGATTATCAGTCAATATTGGCTCTTACCGGTGTCCGAAAGCGAACTTTTAGTCCCTATCACCTTTTTTGAATCTTTTTTACTGAAAATCAAATAGTTGCTTAGCTGCTAAGCGAACCCTTCCTTTATTTTTTGTAACTTTGGCACCGTCAAAACAGGTTGCGCACGCATGTCAGATAGCATCATCCTCGAAAAGTTACCCAAACACATTGCCATTATCATGGATGGTAACGGACGGTGGGCCAAGGAACGAGGCGAAGATCGCTTGTTCGGGCACATGCGGGGTGTCGAAAGTGTTCGAAACGTGGTTGAATCAGCTGCTGAGTTGGGTGTTCAATACCTTACACTGTATGCGTTCAGCACGGAGAACTGGCTGCGCCCCCAACAAGAAGTCAGCGGATTGATGGAGCTGCTCGTCAGTACCATCCGAAAGGAAGTGCCCATGATGCGCAAAAATAAAATTCGCTTGCGGGTAATCGGAGCAACCGACCGGTTGCCAGTGAAAGTTCAGGAAGAACTATTTGAAGCGGTGGAAGAAACGAGGCAGCATGATCGGCTGCAACTTATACTGGCACTGAGTTATAGCAGTCGCTGGGAGATAACCCGGGCTGCCCGCTTACTGGCAGAAGATGTTGCAAAACACTTGGTAAAACCCGAAGACATCGACGAATCGGTTTTTTCAAAATATCTGTGCACCCATGATATACCAGATCCTGAATTAATGATTCGAACTAGCGGCGAAGCCCGCTTAAGCAATTTTTTATTATTTCAGTTGGCGTACACCGAATTGTACTTTACGCCGACCCATTGGCCGGATTTTCGAAAAGAGCATCTGAATGAGGCCATTTTGCACTTCCAACAACGGGAACGTCGGTTTGGAAAAACCGGCGAGCAGGTTAGCTCGGAAAAACCTTCATAATCGCCAGAATGTTAACGTTCTTAACATATCATTTTGATGAATTACGTTATTTTGCCGCCCTTTAAGATCAAATGATGAAACAAACCCTGCGGGTCTTTTTTTTATGCTGTGTCGGATGGTTGTCTGTGTCCGGGGTTTATGGCCAGGTGCCGGGCGATACCATACCGGTATCGGTTGATCCGGCGCTTCAGGACATTTTCACGGCCCGATATCCCAAAACATATACCATTGCCGCCATTGATGTTAAAGGAGCCCGCGCTTTCGATCCACAACTGATCCTGTCGATATCCGGCATGGCGGTTGGTGATAAAGTAACGCTTCCCGGATCGGATGTTTTCTCAAAAGCAATTCAAAAGCTCTGGAAACAAAATTTGGTATCTAATGTGCAGGTCAACATCACCAAAAGGGTGGATGACGAAATTTACCTTGAGCTGGCTATTTTAGAGAGGCCTCGACTTATCCAATTCAGTTTTGAGGGTGTACGCAAGGGTGAAAAAGACGATCTTGAATCAAAAGTGGGGCTCGCGAAAGACCGGGTTCTAACTGAAAACATGAAGCGAAGTGCCGTGGAAGCGATTCAGAAATTTTATTTCGATAAAGGTTTTCGCAACGTGCAGATTCGAATGGATGAACAAAACATGATTGGCATCGAAAACGGGGTTTCGCTCACGTTCTTCATTCAGAAAGGGAAAAAGGTGAAAATCAACTCGGTGAATTTCAGCGGCAACGATCGGATCGCATCCACTCGTCTACGAAAAGAAATGAAGGGCACAAGAGAAATGCCACGATTTACTTTATTTCCGCAGAAGCCAGTGAATCCTTATGGCTCCAATGAAAAGCCGCTTCGATTTAGTACCTATCTCAAATCGTTTGGTTTTCTATCGCCCACCATGACCCGCGCCTTGTTCAATAATTACATTCGCTACCGGCCTTTCAGCAGTTCGAAGTTCAGTGAATCAAAATACCTGGAAGACAAAGAGCGTATTTTGGAATATTACAATTCACTCGGAATGCGGGATGCATACATTGAGGCCGATACACAAATCATCAATCCCAAAGGCAATCTAGATATCAGTATCAAAGTCAATGAAGGCCGAACCTATTATTTTGGTGACATTTCGTGGAGGGGGAATACTAAATATTCTGACTCCATACTGAACGTCCTTCTCGGAATTAAAAAAGGGGAGATTTATAACCTAGAATTATTGAACAAACGCCTTGGTAAGCAAATGAGTATGGAAGGTGGTGATATTAGTAGTTTGTATCAGGATGACGGATATTTGTTCTTTCGTATCGATCCTGTTGAAACAGCCGTATACAATGATACCATCGACCATGAAATCCAACTCGTCGAAGGTCCGCAGGCTACTTATGGGAACATAACGGTATCCGGTAACGACAAAACAAAAGATTACGTCATTCTTCGTGAGATGCGAACATTGCCCGGACAGAAATTCAGTCGTTCCGACATCATCCGTACGCAACGTGAATTATCGCAGTTGGGCTTCTTTAATCCCGAAAAAATCAATCCGAATATCATACCCAACGCCGACAATGGCACCGTAGATATTAATTGGGAAGTCGAAGAAAAGTCCTCTGACCAGCTCGAACTGTCAGCGGGTTTTGGCGGTGGTATTGGCCTTACCGGCACGCTGGGTGTCACGTTCAATAATTTTTCCATTAAAAATATTACCAGTAAATCATCCTGGGATCCACTGCCATCCGGTGATGGTCAACGCCTGAGCTTGCGTATACAATCCAATGGCCGTGCTTACCGCTCCTATAATTTTTCGTTCACCGAACCGTGGCTGGGCGGTCGTAAACGAAATTCGTTTTCCATCAATTATTACAATACCAAATTTGCCAACACGTTCAATAGTCAGGGCTTTTTCTGCCGGGAGTGCGGTGACACGTCTTATTTAAAAACAATAGGAGTAGGTATTTCCCTGGGTAAACAGCTTCGCTGGCCAGACGATTATTTCAATCTGATTTACTCCCTTAATTTCCAGCAGTATAAGCTACGAAACTACTCGCAGATATTCAGTGGATTCAGTAATGGCAATTCCACCAATATCAGTTTGAAATTGACGCTACTTCGTAATTCGGCCGGACCCAATCCCATCTTCCCAACCAGCGGCTCCAACTTTTCACTCAGTGGTCAGTTTACCTTGCCTTACTCGTTGATAGGAATTAATTCCAATGCCACCAATAAATTCGAGTTACCTGAATTTCATAAGTGGCGATTCACCGGCGACTGGTACACTCCCATCGGGCGGGCTAGAGGTCCGGAAAAAAATAAACAGTTCATCTTGCGCGCGGCAGCCAAATTTGGATTGATAGGCCGGTATAATAAAAATCTGGACATATCACCCTTTGAGCGCTTCCAGGTAGGCGATGCGGGACTGAGCAACACACAAGCCTTACTGGGATTTGATATCATTGCCCATCGCGGCTATCCGATTTATAGCAACTCCAATCCGAAGATCAATCCGGATGGCATCAGTCCGTCGCAGTATTTCACTATCTTCAACAAATACACGCTCGAGCTGCGTTATCCGTTCAGTACCAGTGCCAGCAGTACTATCTATGGCTTAGGTTTCTTCGAAGCGGCCAACGGGTGGTATTCCATGAAAGAGTATAATCCATTCAAGCTCCGTCGTTCGGTTGGACTGGGTATGCGCTTCTTTTTGCCCATGTTTGGCTTGCTGGGCTTTGATTACGGCATCGGGCTAGATCGTTTCGATCAGAATACCGGTATCAAAGGCGCTGCCAAATTCACGTTCATGCTTGGTCAGGAAGCCGATTAATTAGTCATTAGTATTCAATTAAAAAAAGCATATGTATAAACACTTTTTGTTTTTTTTCACAACGATTGTGTTAACCCTCGGGTCGGTGTCTGGTCAACGATACGCGATTATTGATTCAAAATACATTTTAGATAAAATGCCTGAATACAAAGAGGCACAAAAGCGGTTGGATCAATTTGCGCAACTATGGCAGCAGGAAATAGATCAAAAGCAAACAGCCATCAACACCATGGTCAAGGATTTTGAGTCTGAGCAGTTGCTGTTGCCGGATAATCTGAAAAAGAAGCGGGAAGATGAAATCTTTAATAAGGAGAAAGAATTGCGGGACTTACAAAAAAGGAGATTTGGATTTGAAGGCGATCTCTTTAAAAAAAGACAGGAACTGATCAAACCGGTACAGGATAAACTCTACAATGCCATTCAAAAACTGGCATTGGAAAAACAGTATGATTTCATCCTCGACAAAAGTGAGGGAATAACCGTTATCTTTGCCGACCCCAAACTGGATAAAAGTGATGAGATATTAAAATCGCTTGGAATCAAATAATAACCTTATTAACAAACAGATAACCATGAAACAACTATTGACAGCTTTTTTTGTTTTTTGTGCTTTCGCCTGCGGTTTGGCTCAACAAAAAATAGGATACATCAGCACGGAGGAATTAATGGCGGCCATGCCGGAGGCTGCTAAAGCCGAAGAAGAACTCCGTGAATTTGAAGCTTCACTCAATCAACAAGGACAAGACATGATGGAGGAGCTGAACCGGAAAGACAGTATCTATGTTGCCGATTCGATGAAGTTATCCGCTACCATGCGTGAAATCAAAAAAGAAGAACTTTTTAAACTGTATCAGGAAGCGCAAAACTGGAAACAACAAGCGCAGGAGAAATACCAGGCAGAGGCACAGAAAAAAATTGCGCCAATCCGTACCAAAGCGTTGGAAGCGGTTCGCGCCACGGCAAAAGACAATAATTATGCCTACATCTTAGATATCAACTCCGTGATTGTTGGTCCTCCCGGTGATGATGTGTTACCACTGGTAAAAAAGAAGCTCGGTATCAAATCAGAAGAGCCTAAAAAAGATAATAAACGGCCATAATCTGTTTTGAATTTTATCAAAAGCCATCCACACAAACCGGATGGCTTTCTTATTTTTGAATCATGCCTGTATCTCCGATTGGTGTTTTCGACAGTGGTTACGGTGGATTAACCGTTTTACGTTCTCTTGTTCAAAAAATGCCTGAATATGATTATCTCTATCTCGGGGATAACGCCCGTGCGCCTTATGGTAATCGTCCGTTTGAGGAAGTGTATCAATTCACGTTGGAGAGTGTGCAGTGGTTGTTTAGACAGGGATGCCCGCTAGTGATCCTGGCCTGCAACACGGCATCGGCCAAAGCACTGCGCACAATACAACAAAACGATCTTCCAACAATCGATCCGGCCAAGCGTGTTCTTGGCGTTATTCGTCCGACCGCAGAGGTTATCGGCGAATGCAGTGCCAGCGGTCATGTGGGTGTTCTTGGAACGGTTGGTACCGTAGAATCTGGTTCTTACCTAATTGAAATTGCTAAATTTTTTCCGGATCTGCTGGTAACCCAACAGGCTTGCCCGGCATGGGTCGATTTGGTCGAGCGGAATGCACACCGGGGTTTTGAGGCCGATAACCCGGTTCGGCAAGAGATTGATGCGGTTTTCACTAAAGATGCTCAGATTGATACGCTTTTGTTGGCCTGTACCCATTACCCATTGCTTATGGACAAAATCAGACAATATACCCCAAATCACGTACAGATTATTGCCCAAGGAGACCTGGTTGCTGACAGCTTGGCTGACTATTTAAAACGCCATCCGAGAATTGCTCAATTAATAACCACGGATGGGGATCGTCGTTTTTGCACTACAGGTAACGCAGTCCTTTTCGAGACTCAAGCCAGTGCTTTTTTTGGAGAAGCCGTTCGAGTCAACGCCGTTTCGTTGACGACAAACCCATGAAAACAGGCCATTTTCTGATTAATTACCCGAAACACTCCTTTTTCGGTTATAAACCATTACCTTTGCCTCCCTTTCACAATAACCCGGGATGGTGCCCGGACTGCTGAAAAAGAATCCAATTTTTGAAGGTTAAAAATTGACACAATGCCTGGAAAAAAAAGAACGTATCAACCCCATACCCGTCGCCGTAAATCGGTACACGGATTCAGAGCTCGTATGAAAGACGCCAATGGTCGCAAAGTGCTGGCCAGCCGTCGTGCAAAAGGAAGACATAAGCTGACTGTTTCCGACGAGCATGGTTCAAAGAAATAAAAACGAATCAAACCGCTTCGAGCCTTTGCCCTGCAGAGGCTTTTTTTATGACCAGTATCCACCTCAACTCAAAATCAACCGGTTGAACAGCAAACGACCATATTCGCTGCGTAAGTCCGACAAGCTGAAGAGCCGAACGATCATTCGGCAGTTGTTTTCCAATGGGCAGACAATGGTGCTGCCTCCTGTAAAACTGTGCTATTCAATGAAAAATCCGATGACAGACCTTCAGGCCGGCTTTTCGGTAAGCAGTCGACAATTCAGCCGAGCGGTGGATCGTAATCGGATCAAACGGTTGATGCGGGAAGCTTATCGGTTGCAAAAACTGTCATTGGCAAATTGTCTTGCGCAACATCAATGTAGACTCTCGGTTTTTTTCATATACATTGGCAAAGAAAAACCGGCCTTTGAAAGCCTCGTGCCTGTTTTTCAAAAAATCATTCAGCGTCTTGAAATCCGGATCCATGAAAATCATTAACCGTTTGCTTAGCGCTCCGTTTATCCTGTTGATTTTTTTGTATCAGCGGATCGTTTCACCCTGGTTTCCTCCGGTTTGCCGCTTCACACCAACTTGTTCTCATTACGGAATGGAAGCGTTCAAGAAACATGGACCCATAAAGGGGTTTTGGCTCACCATCAAACGAATTTCGCGTTGCAGACCAGGCGGCGGATCCGGACTGGATCCGGTTCCTTGATTCAGCACGTTTTTATTATAAACCAGTACAGGATTTCCAATCATTGATTATGCGCATTATCCCATTGAGTGAAGGACAGTTTACCATCGATCAAACAAAACGGTTTATACCATTTGATCCACAATCCGACGAACTGCAGCAACGGCCAACAGGCAGCTTGCTGGTTGAGATCCAGCCTTTCCTTCTCATTACATCGAAGGATGTGGTCCTGTTAGATACCGGGCTTGGTTTTGGGGGTAAAGACGGCCAATTACAAATTCATCGACACCTGCGACAACACGGTATCGAACCAGAGATGGTTACCAAAGTAATATTGAGCCATTTGCATAAAGACCATGCCGGCGGCATATCCTCCGTGGATGTCCATACACAAAATCCTGCACTTAATTTTCCCA
>JBJTXG010000328.1:0-2303 GCA_046082125.1 Ferruginibacter sp.
GTGTTCAATAATCTCGCAAATCTAACAATTGATTGGCCGATTGGTTCAAAGAAACTGACTGGGGCCATTAACTGCATGGATCGGGTAATGTGGATGAAGTTGTACTTTTAATGTCATTTGTTTAGTAACAGCTCGCCATGAAATACACAAAACCAATTGTCCTTTTTTTATCACTGGTGGTAGCAGGATGGGTGTTGGTGCTGGTAGGGAAACAATACCTAGGTTCTCAGCCGTCCTTGATCGGAAAAAAAATCGATAGTCTGCATGGTGTTTATGTGTATTACAACGGTTCCATTGATCATGTTTCCGGTCGGAGTGTAACAGCAGACGGGTATAATTTGGGCTTGCGGTATCAATGTGTTGAATTTGTCAAACGGTATTATTATCAGGCATTACATCATCAAATGCCGGATAGTTACGGCCATGCATGCGATTTTTTTGATGCCTCCCTGATGGATGGTCAGCAAAATAGCCGCCGAGCGTTAATGCAATTCTCCAATCCAAGCACGTGTAAGCCCCAGGTGGGTGATATCATCGTTTTCAACAAAACGACGTCCAATCCGTATGGGCATGTGGCCATTGTTTCAGCCATCAATGATAATGTACTAGAGTTGATCCAGCAGAATGCCGGACCGCGCGGAAAATCCAGGGTTCGACTCCCGCTCGTATGCCAGCGTGGTCAATGGTTCTTAAAACAGGATCATGTATTAGGCTGGCTACGAAAGAGTGAATGACATACATGCGTTCATTGGGGTTGAATTTTTTTGAAAGAGGGGCGACTGTATTATCTTTTTGTTATCTTGCGCCTACTCATGAAACCAGTTGCCTATTTTTTCGTAATCCTGTTTTTCCCGCTGATTGCATTGGCTCAACAGGATCGGCCGTCGTCCCAAAATCCACCACCGACATCCAAGTGGTATGATAATATTTCCATAAGGGGGTATATGCAGATACGGTACAACCGTTTGTTGGAGACAAACGAAAACCTGGGGTGTGAATCGTGCGATCGCTCCTGGGGTAAAGACGGGGGTTTTTTCATTCGTCGTATGCGTGTGATCATTTATGGTCAGATTTTCAAAAACGTATTCTTGTACATTCAGCCTGATTTTGCCAGCAGCGCGTCAACCGACCGATTGCATTTCGGACAACTTCGGGATGCTTATTTTGATGTTGGCGTCGATGCCGACAATGAGTATCGTTTCCGAATTGGTCAAAGTAAATTGCCTTATGGATGTGAAAATATGCAATCGAGTCAAAATCGCCTTCCATTAGACCGAAATGATGCGTTCAATAGCGCGGTTTCCAATGAACGGGATCTGGGCCTTTTTTTTTACTGGGCTCCCAAGAAGAAACGAAAACTCCTGGCCAGTCTAGTCAGCGACGGACTAAAGGGAAGTGGTGATTACGGTTTGTTTGCATTTGGCGCCTACAACGGTCAAACAGCCAATAGTCCTGAATTGAACAACCAACCACACATCATTTCCCGATTCACGTATCCATTTGAACTCAAAAAACAGATCTTGGAAATCGGCATTCAGGGGTATACCGGCAAATATGTCATTCCGCGTGCAAATTTATCTGCGGGGGTAAAAGCTAATGCTGATTTAAATTACTTCGACCAGCGTTTAGGCGCGAGCGTTATCTTGTATCCGAAGCCTTTTGGAATACAGGCAGAGTATACTGTTGGAAAGGGCCCCGAGTTTAATAAACAAACAGATTCAATTGAAGTGCGGTCACTTCATGGCGGATACATAATCGGCAGTTATTACTTGAAATTTAATAAGCAGACGCTGATTCCCTTTGCACGGTACCAATATTACAATGGAGGTAAGAAACATGAGCGTGATGCTCGAAGTTATAGGGTCAATGATCTGGAAATCGGCGCGGAATGGCAGGCCAGTAAAAATTTCGAGCTGGTCCTCAATTACACCATTGCAAGAAGGCGGTATGAAGATTTCCTGAAACAGGAAAATTTCCAAACTGGCAATTTGCTTCGGGTGCAGGCACAGGTCAATTTCTGATGCATCTATCCGGCTGTGTCAACGCCTTCCGGGAATCGTTTGGTACAACCTGGCTAAACCAACCTGTCTTTATTCTAAATTCAATCAACCATGAAACAACAGCATTTTGGAAATCATACGCGGATGGCTCATTGGACATATTATTTTTCGTTATTGCTTGCCTTGGTCGGCGTCATCGGATCATCGATGAAACTCTACCGGAGTTGCACCACCGGTATATCAGGATTATTGGTGCCGGTGGTATTGCTCTGTTTATCGATTTCAGCTATGATTGCCATATAC
>JBJTXG010000329.1:0-6746 GCA_046082125.1 Ferruginibacter sp.
GGAGGTCATCCTCGCTGCCCAGCACCACCGTATTGTTGTCGGGGTCGATGGCCGTGACGTAGGTAGGCGTGCCCAGGGCGATCTCCAGACCTTTTCGCTGACCCACGGTGTAGAAGGGGTATCCTTTGTGCGTGCCCAGTATCTGGCCTTGCTGGTTTACAAAATGTCCGCCGTCCACCCGGGCTTCCAGTCCTTCCACGTTGCGTTTCAGAAAACCACGGTAATCATTGTCAGGCACAAAGCAGATCTCGTAGCTCTCATTTTTTTTGGCGAGCTCAGGATATCCGTACGTTTCCGCCATCCGGCGGATCTCTGTCTTGCGGAATCCCCCCAGGGGCAGTAAGGTGCGGCTGAGCAGGTCCTGTTGCAGGCCCCAGAGCACATAACTCTGGTCTTTGGTCTCATCCAGTCCCTTTCGAATGAAGTATCTGCCGTTGGGATGCTGGTGAATTTGGGCATAATGTCCCGTGGCGATATGGGCGCAGTCCAGGGCGTTGGCCCGTTTGAGCAAGGCCCGCCATTTGATATGGGTGTTACACATCACACATGGATTGGGCGTGCGCCCGGCCAGGTATTCTTCTACAAAATTATCGATCACAAAATCGCCGAATTCTTCTCGTATGTCAAGAATAAAATGCGGAAAGCCATGATCTACGGCAGCTTGCCGGGCATCGTTGAAGCTGTCGAGGTTACAACAACCGGTTTCTTTTTTTTGTTGAACGCCTACACTGGTTGCATAATCCCAGGTTTTCATCGTGATGCCGATCACATCAAACCCTTGTTCATGCAGCATCAGGGCGGCTACGGTACTATCGATACCGCCACTCATAGCAACCAATACTTTTCCTTTTGATGACATGGGTTTATTTGTTGGGCAAAGATACAACGGGGCTGGGATTGCTTAGTGTGTTTTCGTAGTGGGTTGAGACCAAAAAATTACTTTGCTTTCACCCCGCCTCGTCCTTCAAGGCAGGTCGGAGCAATTTATTGATGAATGTTGACCATTGATTTATATTTGCAACCATGAAGGCCTATCACGATCTCCTGCAACATATCCTCGACCACGGACAAGATAAAAACGACCGCACCGGTACCGGTACGCGCAGTGTATTTGGTTATCAGATGCGCTTCAATCTGGCAGAAGGTTTCCCTTTAGTGACCACCAAAAAAGTACATCTTAAAAGTATCATTTATGAATTGCTTTGGTTTCTGAAAGGCGACACCAATATCGCATACCTCAAAGAAAACAAGGTATCCATCTGGGATGAATGGGCTGATGCAAAGGGCGATCTCGGTCCGGTTTATGGCAAACAATGGCGCAGCTGGGAAGGCGCGGATGCCGTCGTGGTTGACCAGGTTAACGAATTGATTCATACGATCAAAACCAACCCCGATAGCCGAAGAATGATCATCTCTGCCTGGAATGTGGCGGATCTTCCGAAGATGAAACTGATGCCCTGTCATTGCCTGTTTCAATTCTATGTGGCAGATGGTAAACTGAGCTGTCAATTATATCAACGCAGTGCCGATGTTTTCCTGGGCGTGCCTTTTAATATCGCATCATATGCCTTGCTCACGATGATGATTGCCCAGGTTTGCGATCTGCAACCCGGTGAGTTTGTGCATTCATTCGGTGATGCACATATCTATAAGAATCATTTTGAACAAGTGGATTTGCAACTTTCGCGAACACCATTTTCTCTCCCACAAATGAAAATCAATCCGGCCGTGAAAGACATTTTCGAATTCCGATACGAAGATTTCGAGTTGTTGAATTACGAATGTCATCCGGCCATCAAAGCGCCGGTAGCCGTATGATGCCCAACTATCTTGTTCAACTACGGAGTAGTATTTATTGGCTGGGTTTGGTCATAGTACTCCTTGGTTCTTGTAAAACCGCCCGACTGCCCAAGACGCCCACACCTTCATCCGCCTTACCGATTCCACCACAGCCGGCTTCTTTGATTAGCATTCCGGTACAGGTAAATCTTAAACCAACGTATCAGGCAATTGAAAAATCAACACCATCTGTTTATGCCGGTGGCGAAAACCCCTGTGAAGGAATCCGGTATCAGTATGCATTTAAGCGATCACCCCTGCGTATCACCGGTGAAGGACAAGTCGTGAAAACCCAGGTCAATGGAGAGTACTCATTGAGCGGAAGCTATTGTGCAACCTGTGCCTTTGATCGTTGTATCATTAAAACCCCCGTCTTTTCTTGCGGAGTGGGTGAGCCGCTGCGAAAAATGGCTATTGCGTTTGAAACAGCATTAACCCTCCGGCCGGATTATCAACTGAGCAGCTATACAACGGTAACCCAATTGCGTCCGATCGATCCATGTCAAATCAGTTTTTTGAATGTAGATATCTCCGATGCCCTGATTAAACAGATTCGGCAATCGATAGCACCGGTGTGTAAATCAGTCGATAGCACCATTGCCGTTTATCCGATGCGCACTGCGGTCCAAGAGATGTGGGATAAACTCAAAGCGCCCGAAAATATTCAATCGCTTGGTTATTTTTCGATGAATCCCGATGCGTTGTCGGTGCAGTCGATGCAATTGTCGGGCGACAGTCTGCGGTTTCGACTGATGATACGCTGCAAGCCCGATTTTTACCTGCGTCGTCCGGCATCGAAAAGCATACCATTGCCCAAGGCTACATCGTTACCGGCGACAAACGGTTTTCAGGTGTTTACCGACATCAACCTGGAGTACGGACCATTAACCAAACTGCTGAACGACAGTTTGCGGAATAAAAGCATGATCATCAAAGGAAAAAAAATAGTGATCGACAGTGTAGCGCTCTCTCATATTGGTGCAGGTTACTGTCTGTTCAACGTCCATTTCTCAGGTTTTAAAAAAGGCGTGCTTTATCTCACCGGCAAACCAATCTACGAGGCCTCTACCCAAACCATGCGCTTGCAAGACCTCGACTATGACCTTCAAACCAAAAGCTGGTTGTTGAAATCGGCTTCCTGGATCATGGATGCCCGAATTCGGGAGAACCTCACCCGATCGGCGGTGTTTCCCATGAAGGCAACCTTGCAGGAGATGCAAGCATCCCTCGAAGCGTCGTTACAGCGAACACTCACACCGGATGTTCGGATGCGCGGACGCGTACAATCCTGCGCCATCGAAAATATCTACCCACAGCCGAACGCCGTGGTTATTCGCTTACAAACAATCGGTTCGGTTTCAGTACAGATGTACTGAGGGATTCCGTAACTTGCTCCACATGATTGCACTGGTTGTTGCCGCCGCCCGAAACGGCGCTATCGGGAAAGAAAATAAACTGCTTTGGCATTTGCCGAATGACCTTCGGTTTTTCAAAAACCTGACCTGGGGCAGCGTGGTTATCATGGGACGAAAAACATTTGAGTCGGTCAATAAGCCACTGCCCGGACGGCTCAACATTGTGGTAACCCGTAACCAATCCTGGACGCATGAAGGCGTAGTGGTTTGTAACAGTTTGGATGAAGCCGTACAAGCAGCCCGTCAGGCAGATTACAAAACGGTATTCGTTATCGGAGGGGCCGACATATACCGGCAATCGATGTCGATCGCTGATGTGATTTACCTCACCAGCGTACACGCCGATCTGGAAGGGGACGTGTTTTTTCCGAATCCGGATCCGATGCAATGGGAGCTGGTACAAACCGACCATCAACTCGCGGATGAAAAAAATAAGTGGGCGCACTGTTTTGAGCGCTGGGAACGAATCAAGCAATAACCGAATTCTTTTTTGTGTACACAACCCCCACGCTGGCACTCAAGTTTATCCGCTACTGGCTCACCGCCCAAAATGGGAAAGGGCATGGCGTTCATTCACCGTTTATTTTTGATTTTATAGTCCGTGTTCTAAACCACAATCGCAGCGACTCAGATGGGGAGGCACTGGAAAAAATTCGTAAAAAGCTGTTGCAAGACAACCGGTTGCTGGAGGTGGAAGATTGGGGTGCAGGTTCCCGAACGCATCACACGAATCAACGTAGGGTTTCGTCCATTGCAGGCTCATCGTTGAAGCCGCCTAAATACGCACGATTGCTGGGCAATATGGTTCGCTACTATCAGCCAACAACGATACTCGAACTAGGCACATCGTTAGGGATCACCACATCGTATATGGCAAAGGCATCACCGAATGCTCGGGTCATTACGTTAGAGGGCTCAGAAGCCATTGCCGATGTCGCCCGAGAGGTTTTCTCCCAAACCAATGCCGCCAATGTTGAATTACAGGTTGGATCATTCGACAAGACCCTACCGGAGGTGTTGAAGCTAAATCCACGAATTGATTTGGCCTTTTTGGATGGTAATCATCGGATGCAACCTACACTCGATTACGTAAACCTCCTGAAACCACACCTACAACAACATAGTATCCTGATTATCGATGATATTCATTGGAGCGCTGAGATGGAACTGGCATGGGATCGGTTGAAAGCAGATCCGGCCGTTACGGCCAGTGTGGATTTGTTTTTTGTGGGGATATTATTTTTCAGTCCAGCCTTCAAAGCAAAACAGCATTTTTCAATTCGCTATTGATACCTTTGTTGATCAGCCATCAATTCAACATTCATGATTATCGGATTACTGAAAGAGCCTTCCTTTGAAACACGGGTTGCCTTATTGCCCGAACATATTAAAACCATTCAATCGTATCAGTCGGAGCTATTAGTTGAGTCGGGTGCCGGTGAACTGGCTTTCGCGGATGATGCATCGTATACGGTTGCCGGCGGCACCGTGGTGTCCCGGTCCGAACTGATTCGTCGGGCCGATCTGCTCATTTGCATTCACCCGCCCATCGATGCCATGGCCTGTTCCGGGAAAGTCATGATCGGTTTTTTTCAGGCGCTGTTCAATGATCGGTTAATGGCCGAATGGGCTGCCAACAACATCACTACATTTAGCATGGATATGCTGCCGCGAACGACTCGTGCACAAAGCATGGACGTGCTGAGTAGTCAGGCTAATATTGCCGGCTATAAAGCGGTGTTGCATGCAGCGTCTAGTTATGCCCGTTATTTTCCAATGTTCATGACTGCTGCGGGTAGTATTGCGCCGGCCAAAGTGCTCATTCTGGGTGCTGGTGTTGCGGGGCTGCAGGCTATTGCCACGGCCAAGCGACTTGGAGCGGTCATTGAAGTATTTGATACCCGTCCCGCCGTAAAGGAGGAAGTGATGAGTTTGGGTGCCAAGTTCATTGAAGTGGAAGGAGCTGCGGATGCCTCCAAAGCCGGTGGTTACGCCGTGGAGCAGTCCGATGATTTCATGCAACGTCAAAAAGCTAAAATTGCGGCCAGTGTGGCAAAGGCCGATATTGTCATCACCACCGCTCAAATACCGGGCAGACAAGCCCCGATACTTATCACCGAAGAGATGATTCACACCATGCGTTCAGGTTCCGTCATAGTAGATTTGGCCGCATCCACCGGAGGAAACACAGCCCTTACCAAAAACGACCAAACGGTTTCCGTACAGGGGGTTACCATCGTTGGCAATTCGATGCTTCCATCGACCATGCCCTCCGATGCCAGTAAACTCTACGGAAAGAATATCCTGAACTTCTTGGCACTGATTCTTACCAAAGACGGAACACTCAATCTGAATTTTTCAGACGATCTCGTACAAGGAACCTGTGTCACACATGCCGGCCAAGTAACCCAAGAGCGTATTCAAGCACTCATTCAATCGTAATTAATCACATATGGAACAAGTATTGACCTTTCTGGAAACCCATCAGCAAATCATCTACATCGTGATCTTGATGATTTTTGTTGGCATTGAAGTAATCGGCCGCGTGCCCAGTGTATTACACACCCCCTTGATGAGCGGCGCCAATGCCATCCACGGCGTAGTAATCATCGGCGCGATCATTGTCATGGGAAAAGCAGATACCCACAACTATCTGGCTTTGATTCTCGGGTTCCTGGCCGTTGTGTTAGGAACACTGAATGTCGTTGGTGGTTTTGTGGTTACCGACCGCATGCTGGAAATGTTCAAGAAGAAGAAATAAAAGAAGGTGAATTCAATCCAACGTGCGTAAATCTTCATAACAAACAAATCATATCAAATACCAAACATTCCATAAATGAATCAACAGTTACTCACCATATGTTACCTAATCGGGTCGGTTACGTTTATTGTTGGATTGAAAATGTTATCCAACCCTGCGTCCGCTCGTAAAGGAAACGCACTGGCAGCCATTGGTATGGTGGTGGCCATCGTTGGTACCATTTTTTTATACCAGGAAGAGGGCGTTTACCTGAAGAATTATGCCTGGATTTTTGGTGGACTGATTATCGGCACGGTGGTTGGCACACTGGCCGCCAAAAAAGTACAAATGACGGCCATGCCGGAGATGGTCAGTTTATTCAATGGCATGGGTGGTGCTTGTGCAGCCCTCATTTCTGTGGTTGAGTTCGGACACCTGCAAGACGTTGGTCATCTCGATCAAACCGGCATGTTGTTGATCATTTTGCTGGGACTAATCATTGGATCGGTTTCGTTTTCGGGCAGTATGATCGCGTGGGGAAAATTGAACGGACGGGTGAAAGATTTCAGTTTCCCCGGTCAAAACATAGTCAACCTCCTGATGTTGGCCACCAGCCTGGGATTGGGCGCCTATATCTTGGTTGAGCCATCGGCTGCTTATTTGTTTTATATCGTTCTGGCACTCTCGTTACTCTATGGTATTTTGTTTGTCATGCCCATCGGAGGCGCTGATATGCCGGTGGTGATCTCGCT
>JBJTXG010000330.1:0-3349 GCA_046082125.1 Ferruginibacter sp.
ATGTTTCCAGGTAACCGTTTCCTCGGCACCCAGCGCCGTTTTTTTAATCTCTTTATGGGGTGGATATGGTGAGTAGCCAACAATATATACGGCTTCTAACAAAAAGGCATCGGCGGTTCGGAACACGCTACCAACATTATAAGCGCTGCGAATATTTTCAAGAACGGCAATGACCGGTGTTTTCACAGACCGGCGGACTTCATCAACCGATTTGCGATTCAATTCAGCCATTGTGCGTTTGATCATACTGCAAAAGTAACGCTTGCCAAGTAATGTAATCGCTTGAGCTTCCGGCAAAACCGAAATCCTAAGATTCTAGCTGATGATTGATCGCTGCCTGCACCAACCCGACAAAAAGCGGATGAGGCACCTCCACGGTACTTTTTAATTCTGGATGAAACTGTACACCGATGAAAAAAGGATGATTTTTGATTTCGACCACTTCGATGAGTCCGTTATCCGGGTTATAACCGGTTAGGGCCATGCCGGATGCCTGGAAGGTATCGATAAATGTATTATTAAACTCCCAGCGATGACGATGACGTTCGCTAATGGACGTACTGCCATAAAGAGCAGCCGCCAACGAATCAGGTTGTAACGTACACGCATAAGCGCCTAATCGCATAGTGCCGCCCTTACTTTGAATACTTTTCTGTTCTTCCATCAAGGCGATTACCGGATGGGGCGTCTGATCGTTCATTTCCGTTGAATGGGCCTCTTTCCAGCCAATCACATGGCGGGCAAACTCAATCACTGCCATCTGCATACCCAGGCAAATACCAAGGAAAGGCAGCTTGTTTTCACGGGCATACTGAACGGCCGCGATTTTTCCTTCAACCCCTCTGGAACCAAACCCAGGGGCTACCAGTAGGCCATTCAGATGTGATAAGCTGGAAGCCACTGTATCAGCATTCAGCGACTCGCTGTGGATATTTTCGATATTCACTTTACATTGGTGTACGGCACCGGCATGAATAAAGGCCTCCAGGATCGATTTATAGGCATCCTGTAATTCCACGTACTTGCCAATCAATCCAATGGTAATGGTTTTATTGGGCTCCCGCAATTTCTGCAGAAAATCCTGCCAGCGATTCAGATCAGGCTCTTTCCGAGGATCCAGATTCAGTTTCTTCAAAATGTATCGGTCCAGGTTTTGCTCCAGCATCTTCAAGGGCACTTCGTATATAGTAGACGCATCCTGTGCTTCAATCACCGCCTCTGGTTTCACGTTACAAAACAGGGCGATTTTTCGCTTGATCTCCTCGCTAATCGGATGTTCGGTACGGCATACGATTACATTGGGATGAACCCCTTCCTGACTGAGCATGCGTACGCTGTGTTGTGTTGGCTTTGTTTTCAACTCCTTGGCCGCACGGAGATAGGGAATCAGTGTCAGGTGAACAACCACACAATCCTCTTCGGGCAACTCCCACTGCATCTGCCGCACCGCTTCAACAAACGGCAGGCTTTCGATATCCCCCACGGTTCCGCCCAACTCGGTAATGACGATATCAAAATCACCGTTCTCTCCCAGCCATTTCATTCGTCGTTTAATCTCATCTGTGATATGCGGTACAACTTGGACGGTTTTTCCCAAAAAAGCACCTTCACGCTCCTTGTTGATAACGGTTTGGTATATGCGCCCGGTTGTAACGTTGTTTTCTTGCGAGGTTGGTATATTCAGGAAGCGCTCGTAATGACCCAGATCCAAGTCGGTTTCCGCTCCGTCATCCGTAACATAACACTCGCCGTGTTCGTAGGGATTAAGCGTACCCGGATCGACGTTGATATACGGATCAAATTTCTGGATCGTTACTTTAAAACCCCGGCTTTGCAGAAGCTTGGCAACGGAGGCAGCGATGATACCTTTCCCCAACGATGAGGTCACACCACCTGTTACAAAAATATATTTGGCCATGACTGGATAGGTTCCAATAAAAGAGGCTTACGCCCAATGAAATCCAATGCACGCCGATGAATGGATGTTTGGTAAAACAGCTTTCAAAAACGTTCAAGGAAGCGACCAGCGATAAAATTGTCGGGAGGTCGGGCAAAGATAGATTTATTTCACGTAACCTGAATACAAGTCTGATATTAATTGAGCGGATTGTTCATAAGTTGGGGAATTGCCGATTCATATATTTGTTGCCATTCGGTAATATTGCCCCAGGTGACTCCTTCGACACGAACAGACTCATCCGTGACGACACCCAGTTTCAGGAAAGGGATACCGGACTGAACCAGTTGTTGCGCGAAAATCGTTTCCTGATCCGTCGACACAGAAACTATCACCCGGCTTTGACTTTCGCCAAACCAGAACGCATCACGGCGCACGGAAAAGGTGGGATTCAAATCAAACCCTTTCTGGCGAGGGAAACCGGATTCCATCAACGTAATCATCACGCCCCCGTCGCTTACATCATGAGCCGATTGAATACAACGCTGCTGAATCAACTGTAACACGACCTCTTGTACACGCTGTTCTTCGGAAAGATCAATGTACGGTGCCGGCGAATGGAGTTGCCCAAGGATCGAATAGAGGTACGATGATCCGGCCATATCATTCACAACGGGTCCCAGTAAATAAATCTGATCGCCGGCTTCTTTAAAATCCAACGTCATTTTATCATCGATGCGTTCAAGTAATCCAACCATGCCGATTGTAGGTGTAGGAAATACGGGGCCATCGGGTGATTGATTATAAAAACTCACGTTACCGCCAGTTACCGGCGTTTCAAATGCACGACAAGCATCCCCCATTCCTCGAATAGCTTCTGAAAACTGATAATAGACTTCCGGATCGTAGGGATTACCAAAATTGAGGCAATTGGTCACTCCTAACGGCTTCCCGCCACTGCATACGATATTACGGGCCGCCTCCGCGACCGCAATCATGGCTCCATGATACGGATCCAGATCTACGTAGCGACTATTGCAATCGGTGGTTAATGCCAAGGCTTTTTGGGTAGGCTTGGCCAGTACGACCGCGGCATCAGACGGAGCATTGGTGCTGGTATTACCTGCGCCAACCATGCTGTCATATTGTTCAAAAACCCACCGTTTGCTAGCGATTGAAGGCAACCGGAGTAGTTGATTCGTGATTGCTTGCAGATCATCGACATCGGAGATGGCAAGAAGGTCTGCTGCACGATGCTGATCTAAATAAGCCGGCTTCCGCATTTCACGCGTGTACTGTGGAGCACCGCCGCCCAATACCAATGACTCGGCCGGTATGACAGCCTCCACTTGACCATGCATGCGAAATGCGAGCAATCTATCATGCGTGACCTCACCGATGGTACAACAGGGAAAATCCCGGTTTTCAAACACTTCGGTTACTGCTTGTTCC
>JBJTXG010000331.1:0-8661 GCA_046082125.1 Ferruginibacter sp.
GGGTTGGACCCGCATTCAAAGTGGCATATATCAATAGAAACCTAATTCCATCCGAGCAAACCATTGAACAGGTGAATAGCGCCGCCCTTGCTGCGGCCGCATGCAAAGACAAGGCATCATTGGAGAAACACCTATCGAAGAGCGGACTCGTTCTTACATCAACACCTACAGCCATCTTGGAAAATGATTATAAGGTTGGTGAATTACAAAACGCCCGCGATCTGGTTAAATGGGCATTTAAAGCCAGTGTTGGACAAATTACAGAAGAGCCCATCACCATTGGAGATGAAAAAATTGTAGCCATTTTGGAAAAGGAGTATAAAAAAGGGCTACAGGATATTGAAACAGCAAGAAACAATTGCGAGAATTTTATCAAAAACAAAAAGAAGGAAGAAGTTATTCGAAAAAAGATTGGAAACGCAACCTCTCTGGAGGGTGTAGCAGCTGCGTATGGAAAACAGGTGATGGTCGCCGGAGCAGATTCAACCTTAATGCAATCCTCAACGATATTTCCGGGAGGCGTAGGAGAGTTTCCAAAGGCAATTGGGGCAGCCTTTAATCCAGCCAACAAAACCAAACCCTCTGCCATTTTTGCCGACAAAGAAAACGGCGTTATGATACTAAAAATAAATAGTACTGGAACGAGGCCCATCCCGCCCGCTATGGCAGACGAATCGGCACTAAAAAATCAAAAACGAAATGAAATGATGAGCTTGTTTCAACAACAGCTCTCCCGCGCCCCAGGCTCAGTACCCCTTTATCAAGCAGCCGGCTGGCAAGGTTGGATAGAGAGCCTTGTGCTACAAGCAGACGTCAATGACAACCGAAGTGAAATTTACTGATATCGAAAATAAAAAACCAAAAAAGGGGGCCATGATATCTAGGTCCCCTTTTTAATTTTGTACAATGGAAAACCGGGTGAATAAGGTTGCCGAAAGCGGCATTATAACTTTGGATTTGGAGCAGTTCTTTCCCCAAACCCGCATTGTTTCGTTCGACCTTAAACCGTTTCTGTTTATGGGCCTTATTCTGAAGGAAAAAGAGTTTCGCCAACAGCTAAAAGAACTAGACCTCGCACCATACAAAGACGTGTTGGTAGCAGTGCACTGCTCTGCCGATGCGATAATTCCACAATGGGCCTATATGCTGGTTGCATCATTATTGCAACCCGGGGCATCGGATGTGTTATTTGGAAACGAACAAGATGTTGAAACAATACTCTTGCTCCGGGCTATTGAGCAGACAGATGCGCGCGTGTATGAAAATCAGCGTGTGGTGGTGAAAGGATGTGGAGACCGAAAGATACCCGACGCCGCATATCTGAATATCACGAACAAACTGCGCCCTGTAGCCAAAAGTATTATGTTCGGAGAGCCATGCAGTACCGTTCCGGTTTATAAACAGAAAACGACCACCTAAAAAAGGAAAAAAACCGGTACGAATCAAAACCAGTTTTTGCGTTTAAATACCCAAAGCATGACAGCCGGCGCCGTAAACATCGCAACGACAGAAATCCAAAAACCCCAGTTGTCGTGTTTAAGGGGAACAATATCAAAATTCATTCCGAAGATTCCCCCAATAACGGTAGCGGGCGCCAACAGGCATGTTACGACCGTCATTGTACGCATCGCCTCGTTTAAACGAAGGTTGATGTTATTCATGTATTGGTCTTGTGCATTCACAATCATGTCGCGGCAGTTTTCTACCAATTCGTTCGCCTGAATGATATGATCATATACATCTCTGAAATATTTTCTTGTACGACCTTCGATGAGCGGGCTCTCAGACCGAACCAATCCCGACACCATTTCGCGAACGGGCGCCATATTTCTTTTTAATATAATCAACTCGTTACGAAGGGAGCCTATCTTTTGTGGCATTCGTTTGTCTTCGGTATGAACAATGCTTTCTTCCAGCAAGACAATTTTTTCGGCAATGCGCTCGACGACTAAAAAATAATGATCAACAATTGTATCGATAAGCGTATAAAAAAGAAAATCCGCACCACTTTCCCGAAGCTTGATTCCGGTAGATTTCAACTTGCTTCGAAGCGCATCAAACACATCACTTTCACATTCTTCCTGAAAGCTGACAACAAAACCACGCCCCAGCACAATACTAATTTGTTCGGTTTGGATTTTACCGGATGCCGGATCTTCAGAAATCATATTCAGTACACAAAAAAGACGATCATTTATTTCTTCAAATTTGGCGCGCTGGTTTCCGCTCAGAATATCTTCAACCATCAAAATATGAAAGTTAAACCCGACTGCTATTTTTTCAACCGTCTCTTTTGAAATCCCATCGATATTAATCCAGGAAACAGCATCTGTGTGCAGGTATTTAAAGGTTTCTTCGATCCGGTTGATCGGGTAACAAGCGAAGGTGTCTTTATCATACTCAATCAGCGTAATGATTCTTGGACAAGGACTCACCGTTGTGCTCTCGGATGCTTTATTGATTGAAGGCGTCATGAATTAAAAAGATGCGCTTTTAGGATACCGCGGAAAGGGAATCACGTCGCGAATGTTGCCCATGCCGGTTACAAACTGAACCAGGCGCTCAAAGCCCAATCCAAATCCAGCATGCGGACAGGCGCCAAAACGACGCGTATCCAAATACCAGTCAAGCTCTTCGGTAGGTATGTGCATTTCCTCCATACGCTGCATAAGCTTATCAAGCCGCTCTTCACGCTGAGATCCCCCTACGATTTCACCAATACCTGGCGCCAGAATATCCATTGCGGCAACCGTTTTCCCATCCTCATTCTGACGCATATAAAACGCCTTGATGTTTTTGGGATAATTCGTGAGAATGACCGGCTTTTTAAAATGCTTTTCCACCAGATATCGTTCGTGTTCGCTTTGTAAATCAATACCCCACTCCTCAATCAGGTATTGGAATTTCTTTTTCTTATTATGGCCGCTTTCTTTCAGAATTTGAACAGCTTCTGTATAGGTTATTCGCTCAAAATCATTGTTCACAACAAAGGCCAGCTTATCCAACAAACCCATTTCACTGCGTTCGTTTTGCGGTTTTTGTTTTTCTTCCTCTTCCTGTCGCTGGGCCAGAAAAGCCAAATCATCTGCGTTGTTTTCCAGGGCATACCGAATGATATGCTTGATGAATTCTTCTGCCAGATTCATATTGTCTTCCAGGTCATAAAAAGCCATTTCGGGTTCAATCATCCAAAATTCGGCGAGGTGTCGGGTGGTGTTGCTATTTTCTGCCCGAAACGTTGGCCCGAATGTATAAATATCACTAAACGCCATGGCGGCTAATTCGCCTTCCAGCTGTCCGCTAACCGTGAGATTAGTGCTTCTTCCAAAAAAATCATCTTTGAAATTAATCGAGCCGTCTTCATTTCTGGGTGCCGACCCATCCAATGGTAGCGTGGTTACTTTAAACATTTCACCGGCGCCCTCTGCATCACTGGCGGTGATAATTGGTGAGTGCAGGTACACAAATTTTTTCCGGTTGAAAAAATCATGAATTGCGAATGCTAAGCTATGACGGACCCGAAAAACGGCCCCAAACGTATTGGTTCGAAAACGCAGATGTGCAATTTCACGCAAAAACTCTAGGCTGTGTTTTTTGGGTTGTAATGGAAACTTCTCCGCATCGCTGTCGCCTAGTATTTCAACAGAGGTCGCTTTCATTTCAACAGACTGTCCTTTTCCAAGAGACGGAATGATTTCACCGATCGCTTTAATACAAGCTCCGGTCGTGATTCGTTTGAGTGTACTCTCATCCAGCGTTCCCAGCTCCACCACTATTTGCAGGTTGTGGTTGGTGCTGCCATCGTTCAGGGCAATAAACTGATTATTTCGGAAGGTGCGCACCCAACCCATGGCGGTGGCGGTATAATGAACGGAATGGTTCTGTAAAATATCCTGTATACGCGTACGGGTATTGAACATTGGCTTGTGTTGTTTTTACAAAGATAAACGCACGCCAATAATCATCCTTCAATTAATATTGGAATCAGACTAACTTTCGGAGGATTCTTGCTGATTGTCTTCGGCCTGTCTTTTTCGCATGAGTTCGGAAAAAACAAAAACCGGATCTTCCCTTGTCTGTTGAAGTTCTTTGAACGCCCATAACACATCTCGTGCAATGATAAAATGACGAATAATGTCATCATCAATACTCCGAACTAAAAATAAATATTGCATCAGCGGCTCGCGGAAGATAAGAGTAACGCTGCCATTCTCTGCATCTACCTCAACAAAACCCGGAAGAATGCGATTATTGAAATGTCCGGCCAGAATCATCATTTCGCCGGTAAGCTCAATATCAAACACACTCAGTAATTCAACCCGCATATGCAGGGCATCATCCGCTACCCCATATAAAAAACGGTATTGGGTGTCGTCATCAATTGAAAAATACGCCGAAACAACCTCTTCCCGCTCCTGTACAGCATACCGATATTGGCTTTTTCGGAAAACAGCAAGCAGGTCATTCCATACCACCCCATTTCGCGCTTTCATTTTAAAAACACGAAGTATTCGTTGCCAAAATAAACGGATTGCCGGAAACATATCGATGGTCGAAAAATCAAATATAATAAACAGACCCCGACAAATCGGAGCCCGTGTCAATTTTTTAACAAATGATACCCATCATCCATAAGCGCGAAAAAAGCCATGAACGAGCGCAATCAATACATCAGCGCCTGCTTGGATTTGTTCCGCCACCCGGCCATGCTTTCATATGGAACAAAGAAAATTTTCAAATCTGCCTGGCTGGCGTATTCAACAAAAAAGATTTTTTTATCCGCTTGTCCTATGTAATCAGCGAAAAACCACCGCCCATTGTTTTTATTCGTGGTTGATGGATATTTTGCTTTATAAACAGTCAAATCGGCCATGCTTTTATGCGCCACCACAAACACCTTAACATCCGCCTGGCTGGCGTATTGAACGGAATATACCCGTTGTGCGCGCACGCCAACCATAAAAAAAAGAAACGAAATGAATAGTCCGGCTCTCATATTTTATAAAAAATTTATTGCGATTTTCGCTCTCTTCGAAAAGGCCTGAAAACTTCTTTATAAATGCGAACAACTCCGTTTGTTTTTTTAAAGAAGAAAGTATTGTTGCCCCAGCTTTGATAAACGGGCGAATCGTAGTGCTGATAGTAAGTAACACTACCCGTGTTTCCCTGCAGACTAACTTGTTCGTCACTGGCCTCTACGGTTATCCATTCGTATTTATTGAATAACGCACTTTTTTTCTGTAAATAGGTCGCCTTGTTTCCACTTTCTTTATCATCTACATAAATAAAATCGGGAGAAAGCAACCGCGCCTGCGTGTTGTAATCTTTATTATTCCAGGCATCAATAAACGTAACATAGGTATCCCAAATTTCATCGCGGGTGATTGGCGGCTCTGGTACGGGTGGTGGTGTTTGCCCCGGTTCATTGATCTGGATTACCTCTTTGTCGACCACCGAAGGCTCCGAGGGCACCTCTTCGGCCGGCCCATCGGCTATTTTATTTTCTTTGGCCACTGGCGCAGATACATACGGTCCTGTGCTGTTGTCTTGTCCGGATTTGATAAAAAATAAGGCGGTTGCACAAGCACAGAGTAAAACAGCCAGAATAATAATCAGGATATTTTTGCTGTTAGACGGTTGCATAAAAAAGATTTATCCGTTCATAGAAGTTAAAAACTCGGCATTGTCTTTGGTTCCCTTCATGTTTTTGAGCAACAGGTTGATAGCCTCTTCAGCATTCATGTCGGCCATGTGTTTACGAAGCACCCACATGCGCTGGAAGGTGTCTTTATCCAGTAATAAATCATCGCGTCTGGTAGAGGAAGCCACAATATCGATTGCCGGATAAATACGGCGGTTGGACAGCTTGCGCTCCAGTTGCAATTCCATATTCCCCGTTCCCTTGAACTCTTCAAAGATTACTTCATCCATTTTGCTGCCGGTATCAACCAGGGCGGTGGCGATAATGGTCAGCGATCCGCCATCCTCGATTTTTCGCGCGGCACCAAAGAATTGTTTTGGTTTTTGCATGGCGTTTGCTTCCACACCGCCCGAAAGCACCTTTCCGCTGGATGGCGCCACGGTGTTGTGTGCACGAGCCAGTCGGGTAATAGAGTCTAGCAGAATAACCACATCATGACCACACTCAACCAACCGTTTAGCTTTTTGCAGCGCAACGGATGAAACCTTTACGTGTTTTTCGGCGGGCTCATCAAACGTAGAGGCGATAACCTCTGCCTTTACGCTGCGCTCCATATCTGTAACCTCTTCGGGTCGTTCATCAACCAGCACAATCATCAGGTAACATTCAGGATGGTTTTCGGCAATCGCATTAGCCAGTTCTTTTAGCAACATGGTTTTACCGGTTTTGGGCTGAGCAACAATCAAGCCGCGCTGACCTTTACCGATAGGAGTGAACAAATCCATGATACGCGTGCTGAAATTATCCGACCGTGTAGTCAGGTTCAGCTTTTCGAATGGGAATAATGGCGTTAGGTAGTCGAAGGGAACCCGGTCTCGGATTTCTTCGGGGGTTTTACCATTAATCGTTTCCACTTTCAACAACGCAAAATATTTTTCGCCGTCTTTGGGCGGACGAACGCCTCCAAAAACCGTATCGCCGGTTTTCAAACCAAACAGTTTGACTTGTGAAGGCGAGACATAAACATCATCCGGGCTGGATAGATAATTATAATCACTGCTTCTCAGAAAACCATATCCATCCGGCATCATTTCCAACACCCCTTCACCCGGCACCACGCCATCAAATTCCGCATTAAAGGCCGGCTTATTGAAGGATTGTCTGTGTTCGCGTATGGGCGGCGTTGGTTGTTCGGGATTGGCTGAAGCCACCATTCCGTCTTCTTGCTGAAGCATTTCAGCAATGGCAGACGGCACAACCGTTTCAGCATCTGAAATAGGCTGGTGCTGAAATTCCTCCTCGTTTTCCTTGGGTTTTCGGCCGCCTATTTTTTTATCTGCATCCAATTTTCTGGGTCGACCCGCTGAACGGGCCGGTGTGTTTTCTTCCGGCATCCTGTCAGCAGAGGCATCCCCCTCTGTGCGTTGCATGCGTTTTCTTTTGGGCTTTTCCTCGGGAATTTCTGTTTTTTTTGCTTTTGCCATGGATGTTTGTTTTTCCAGAATGCCGTCAACAAGGGATTGACGAGTAATTGGTTTTTTGATTTTTAGTTCGAGAGAGTCTGCAATATCCCGCAGCTCTGGAACGAGTAATTCGTTCAAATAGGCGCGGTCATACATAACTAATCAACGAAAGCACATGTGTGCAACGAATAAGAGACATGTTTTGCTGGAGTGGAATAAAAATGGATGGAACGTATCAGAAAGGGCTCAAACAAGGTTAACGCCCTTGCATCACAATGCAATATTACTAATAAATCACGTTCACCAAAAACAAATTTTCAAAACAGCCACCAACCGATTTTAGTTTAGATATTGGAAAACAATCAATCAATAGCGATATGGCCTTTTTAATAAACATTTTTTAATAAAACAACGAGTTGGTTCGAAGGGTTACATTGTAAAACAAAACAGAACGAAATCTGTTTAATGCCTGGTATTTGTCTTCCAATATATCACCGATTTTTTATGTGTATGTCGCCTTCAGCAGCGCGTACCTTTACCAAAACAAGAACGTATGTTTTTAGATGATATGCGCGCCTTTTATGATTCCGGCGCAACGCGATCCTATGCTTTTCGAAAAAAACAACTATACCTATTAAAGCGAGCGATTGAACAACACGAACAAGCCATTTATGAGGCGCTGTATGCCGATTTGAAGAAGTCGCCTGAAGAGTGCTGGGTGACGGAAAATGGTATGGTGTTGGGCGAAATCAATCAGGCAATCAAAAACCTGCACCGCTGGATGAAACCGGTTCGCGTTTCAACCAACCTGCTGAATCAGCCGTCATCTAGTCGCATTTATGCGGAACCGTTAGGGGTTGTCCTGGTGGTTGGCCCCTGGAACTATCCGTTTCAACTACCCATAAAGCCAGCGGTTGGGGCCATGGCGGCCGGTAATTGTGTGGTTATTAAAACGTCGGAATTTGCGCCGGCAACGTCAGCGGTTTTAAAAAAAATAATTACAGAAACCTTCGATCCGAATTATGTTCGGCTGGTTGAGGGTGATGGCGCGCAGGTTGTACCCGATATGATGCGCACCTTTGATTTTGATCATGTTTTTTTTACCGGCAGTACGGCGGTGGGTCAAAGGGTATATGCCCTGGCGGCAGAAAAACTAACGCCCGTAACACTGGAACTGGGTGGAAAAAGTCCATGTATCGTTGAGTCTGATGCTAACTTGCGTGTGGCGGCCAGGCGGATCGTGCTGGCCAAGTTTTCCAATTGTGGTCAAATGTGCATTGCGCCGGATTATGTTTTAGTGCATAATAGTATGAAAGCGGCACTCATCCAACAACTGCGTGAAACAATCCAGTCGTTTTTTGGAGAGGACGCATCAGCTTGTGCACACTATGGAAAAATTATCAACGAAAAACAATTCAACCGACTGCTGGATTATCTGCAACAGCATAACATCATCCACGGAGGTGCTCACGACCGAAGCCGGCTGTACATCGAGCCTACGCTCATCGATCAGCCAGACCTCAACAGCCCAATCATGCAAGAAGAGATTTTTGGTCC
>JBJTXG010000332.1:0-3058 GCA_046082125.1 Ferruginibacter sp.
GGACAAACCTCGCTGGTATTGATGTTGGTTTCGGGTTTCATCCGTTGCCGGGTGATCTGCATCAGGCCCAATTTGCTGATAGGCAACACGGCATGGCGCGCGCGGTCGTTGCGCATATAGGTTTCCATGGCCTCGGCCAGCTTGCGTTTGTTGTCGGGCAGTTTCATATCGATGAAATCCACCACAATGATGCCACCCAGATCACGCAGGCGCAACTGACGGGCAATTTCGGCCGCCGCTTCGAGGTTGGTTTCGAGGGCATTTTCTTCCTGGTTGTTGCTCACACTTTTATAACCACTGTTTACATCAATCACATGCAGGGCTTCGGTGTGTTCAATGATCAGGTAGGCCCCGCTGGGCAGATTCACTGATCGGCCAAACGACGCTTTTACTTGTTTGGTTATGCCATATTGATCAAAAATAGAGGCGCTATTCGTATGCAATGAAACAATATCCAGTTTATCGGGTGCGATGCGCTGGATGTACTGGCGGATTTCCTGGTAGATGCCTTTATCGTTTACGACAATACGGTTGAATTGCGCACTGAGCAAGTCGCGGAGGATACTGTGGGTTTTGCCTTTTTCGCTGAGGATACGCGATGGAGCTTGGGCGCCGGCGAGATTGGCCTGTATGGTTTTCCAGGTTTTTTCCAGCGTAAGGAGGTCTTCGTGCAGTTCGGCGGTGTTTTTGCCCTCGGCAGCCGTTCGAACAATCACGCCCAGGTTTTTGGGTTTCACGGCCTCCACGATTTTCTGCAGTCGCTTGCGTTCTTCGGAGGAATGAATCTTCCGGGAAACGGCTACTACATTATTGAATGGGGTTACCACCACAAACCGCCCGGGAAGCGAGAGTTCGCAGCTCAGGCGCGGGCCTTTGGCAGCAATGGGTTCTTTGAGAATCTGTACCAGGATGTTGGGTTTATTGCCCAGCACCTCGTTGATCTTACCGGTTTTTACGATCTCCGGCTCAATTTTAAACGTTGCGAAATCCGGTGCATGTCCATTGCGCTGTTGCATACCCTGTTGCGTGAATTTGATCACAGAACGGACATACGGACTCAGATCGGTGTAATGAAGAAACGCATCTTTTTCAAAGCCCACATCAACGAAGGCCGCATTTAGGCCGGGTATCAGTTTTTTGACTTTGCCCAGATACAGGTCGCCCACCGCGAAGTGAGCATCTGCTTTTTCACTGTGCAGTTCAACGAGCTTTTTGTCTTCCAGCAGGGCAATATCTACACCCTGCGGATGTGCGTGGATAATCAGTTCTTTGGTCAATGGTGCGGTGTTTCAGCAGACCAATATACATTGTGGTCATTACACGTAACCGTTCGTTTTAACGAACAGACGAGTGATGCAGGAAGGTTCAGGAATACATGGCCACCCAGTCAATGAAAAAAATCAATGAAAGCGGGCTACCCGATTAACAAGGCTTACCTCTTCTTATGACGGTTCTTTCTCAAACGCTTTTTGCGTTTGTGCGTTGCAATTTTGTGCCGTTTTCTTTTCTTACCACAAGGCATAACAAGTCTTTTATATGATCAATTCGGTTAATTACCGGATAATGTGTTGATGTTTTTGTCTAGTTCTCGTTGAAAAGCAGTGTCTTTGGTGACCGATTTCGTGTGCTTGAGCCAAACGAGTGCGGAGTCTTTGTTTCCCAGTCCGGAATAAGCATCTGCTAGTCGCAAGCTGGCCTGTATATCTGAAGGATTTTTATCGACTACTTTTCGCAGTCGGAAAATCGCTTTATCATACTGGCCGGAAACAATACCACCCACACCGAGCATAAACTGAGCGTTCATGTTGTTTGAATCCTTCCGAACAACGGTCAGCAGTTCTTGAATGCCTTTCATGGTTTGTTGAGGATCGCCGCTGCCGTCGGCACCGAGGATATAACAACTTCCCAAGCCAACCCGCAGTTCATCATTGGCTGGATTGATTTGTATTGCTTTCTCAAAAAGAACTATCGCTTCGCGGGTGGCCCATGATTTTACGTGGGTATCACGTTCCATGTTTACAACCGCTAACATCAATTGGGCAGCAAATGTCAGGCTTTTTTCCGAATTATCCAATTTTGCTGCTTCGGCCGTGTAGTGGGCATAGAGCAAAGGCTGTTGGGTAGAGTCTTTCCAGTAATCCGCAAGGGATCGTAAAAGGGTCGATTTTTGTTCGTTGGTGGAGGCTTTCGACAGACCGTTTTCCAGGTTGGCAATGGACAAGCGCTGACCCTCGGTTAGACTGGCTTTCCCGTTGGTTATTAATTCGTTGATACTGAAATGATCGGCATGATCCGCTTCAGATGGAGGACTGGAAACTGGGTTTTTTTTGTCGCTTTTTGCTGTATCAAGGGCAATAAACAGGAAGAATATGGCAACCACGCCAACGAGCGAGAGCAGCATGGTTTTGTTGTTAAAAAAAGATTGATTCAAGACAGATGTATTTTAGCAGCACGAACGACGCCGCCAAAGGTACATCAATCTTCATTATCCTCTTTTACTTCAGGGGCTTCGGTAATGTTGGGGGAGGATTTGATTTCCTGTACAAATTCCTTGGCAGGCTTAAACGCCGGAATGAAATGTTCGGGAATAGACACAGAAACGTTTTTCTTGATGTTTCGGCCAATCTTGGCGGCTCTTTTTTTAATGATAAAGCTGCCAAATCCACGGATGTAAAGGTTTTCACCGTTGGCCAGTGTGGCTTTAATTTCTTTAAACATGGTTTCGAGCGTGACTAATACATCCACTTTTGGAATATGCGTCTTCTCAGAAATCTTGTTGATCAGATCCGCTTTTCTCATATATGTAAGGAAATTTGAAAGTAAATTACTCATAATTTTTAAAAAAACAAAAAATAATATCGTGATAATCAATAGGTTTGTACACATCCCCTTATTATCCAGCCCTTACCATGCCACTGAAAAAAACTGATTTTGCCCGTCGGTTGCTGCGTTGGAACCAAAAAGCCAATGACCGGGCCATGCCCTGGAAAGGAGAAAAAGATCCCTATAAAATCTGGATCAGCGAGATCATTTTGCAACAGACCCGGGTAGAACAGGG
>JBJTXG010000333.1:0-7122 GCA_046082125.1 Ferruginibacter sp.
TCGACGGCCGCCTTTTTTGAAACCCGGATCCTGTATTGGTATTTGCAGTCCGTCGGGACCCATTAAACACGACGAGTTACTCCCGGCCATACAACAGATTGAATCGCACGGATTCAATGTACAAATCGGAACGTCTATCGGAAAAAAACAATTCACATTTGGCGGTACGGATGAGGAACGGTTGCTCGACTTACAACATATGCTGGATGATGAGCGGATTGATGCGGTTTTGTGTGCTCGAGGCGGGTATGGAATGATTCGAATTCTCGACAATCTGGATTTTTCCCAGTTTATCAAAAAACCTAAATGGGTAATAGGATTCAGCGATGCCACCGTATTACACCTGCATGTTCACCGGTTAGGGGTGGCATCCATTCACGCTAAAATGTGTAATAGTTTTCCGGCCAACTGGACGGAGGCGGATGCGAATCAGCGATCATCGATTGAAGGGATTTTTGATTGCCTCACTGGCCAAAAAATGAAATATACGGCTCCGGTGCATCCAGCCAACAGGGTAGGCATCGCGGAAGGTGTGTTAATCGGCGGCAACCTGCGCCTGCTTGAAAGTCATGCTGGTACACCCTCATCACTGGATACCCGAAAAAAAATCCTGTTTGTAGAGGATGCGGATGAATACCTGTACAATATCGATCGGATGTTCTGGCACTTGAAACGAACGAATCAGTTGCCATTTTTGTCTGGACTGATTATTGGTGGGTTTCGAACCCGTCCGGATGATCCCGGAGAGGAGTTTGGCATGACTATAGAACAGATCGTGCTGGAAAAAGTGAACGAGTATTCATTTCCAATATGTTTTGGTTTTCCGGTGGGCCATCAGAAGCATAATGTGCCACTTGTTTGCGGCATGACACACCGGCTAACGGTAAACCATAACGGCACTATGCTTGAATCGTTGACATAACCCTTTTTTATTCATAAAACATTCATCACGCTATGCGCTTTTTTTTTGTTTTTCTTTTGATTAGCTTATCGGTCAGAACCATCAATGCCCAAGGTAAACAGTTTACCATGGAAGAGGCTATGCTTCGTGCCCGCAACACGCTGGCGCCTACCACGCTTAAACAGCTGCAATTTGTGAAAGGCACGAATGATATTGTTTACTTGAAATCCAGCAATGCCACCGATGCCTGGGTTCGCACAAAAGCGCAGTCGCCGGATAAAATTACCTGGTTGTTGGCTTTACCTGCTCTCAATCAACGGCTGCGGAAAGCAGGCCTGGATACTGTCAAGCAGTTGCCGGCCGCCCAGTTTCATAAAGCCTTTTTCACCGCCGTGGTCAATGAGCAGAAACTTCGGTTTGACTGGAACAAAGATGAGGTGAGTGTACTAGTTTCCAAAGAAGCGATGTCCAATGAATATCTGGAAGAAAACGGAGCGGGTTATGTATCGTATGTAAAAGACAACAACTTGTTCTTGCAGCGTGGTAATCAGGTTTGGCCGGTCACCACCGATGGTTCAGCCGATATTGTTTACGGCAGTACGGTTCATCAGAGTGAATTTGGCATTACAAAAGGAACGTTCTGGAGTCCATCCGGAAAGCGTCTGGCCTATTATCGTATGGATCAAACGATGGTGCCTGATTATCCGATTGTCAACTGGAGCGAACGCCCGGCTAAAGTGGAAAACCTCCGTTATCCAATGGCGGGTGAGCTGAGTCATATGGTCACTCTGCATGTGGTAGATCCCGAGACCCGAAAGACCTGGCAGATCCTCACCTCCGGTCCGGAAGATCAGTACCTAACCAATGTATGCTGGAGTCCGGATGAGCGGTTCATCTATATTGTAATCGTAAACCGGGAGCAGGATCATTTCTGTGTGAATCAATATGATGCGGAATCCGGTTCTTTTGTGAAAACATTATTTGAAGAGTCTGACGACAAGTACGCTGAACCGTTAGTTCCTATGCTTTTTGTAAACAATCACCCGGAGTTGTTCGTTTGGCAGAGCCGCCGAGACGGATGGAATCACGTTTATTTGTACCGAACTGATGGAACGTTGGTTCGTCAGCTCACAAAAGGAAACTGGGAAGTAACTGATGTCAAAGGTTTCGACGAGAAAGGAGAGTGGTTATATGTTGTTTCTACGGTGCGTTCACCGATTTCAAGGAATCTGCAGCGTATTTCCCTCAGCACGGGCGTTGCGCAAAATATCACTGAAGATGATGCCATGCATGTATTCACAGTCAGTAGCTCCGGTGAACTGGTCATTGATCAATACAGTACACCTGACAATCCCCGTACAATTCGAGTAATCAACACCAAAAACCGGAAATCCAATGAATGGCTCCGTTCACCCAACCCGCTTGCATCCTATGCGCTCGGTGACATGCGGATTTTCACGATTTCCAACCAGGCCGGCGACGAGCTCTATTGCCGTTTGTATAAACCCGTTGGATTCGACAGCACCCAAAAATACCCCGTAGTCGTTTACTGGTATGGCGGACCACACGCCCAAATGATAACCAATGGCTGGAATGGTGGCGCCGGTGACTACTGGTTTCAATACATGGCCCAGCGAGGGTATGTAGTGTTTACGATTGATACGCGAGGCAGTGCCTATCGCGGAAAAGCCTTTGAACAGGCCATTTTCCGGGTAGCCGGCGAAAAACAAACAGAAGACCTGTTGCAAGCGGTCGCTTATCTGAAGGCACAATCGTATGTGGACGCCTCTCGTATGGGTTTGTTCGGCTGGAGTTATGGCGGTTTCATGACCACGTATTTCATGCTCCATCATCCAGACATATTCAAGGCTGCTGTTGCTGGTGGACCGGTCATTGACTGGAAATTCTACGAAATCATGTATACTGAACGTTACATGGATAAGCCCGAAGAAAATCCTGCCGGTTACCAAGCCACGGATTTAAGTCGAATGATTGATCAACTCAACGGGAAGCTATTACTTATTCATGGCATGCAAGACAATGTGGTGCTTATGCAACACTCGGTGAACCTGGTCCGCGCTGCCGTCAGCAAAAACAAACAAGTGGATTATATGATCTATCCCGGGCATGAACATAATGTCGTTGGCAAAGACAGGGCCCATCTCTATCAAAAAGTAACTGATTATTTACAACAACATCTGGTACCATGACAACCATCGCTAGTATTCGGCAACTCGCAAAAAATTATGGCTTTATTCAGGCATTAAAAGGAGTGTCTTTGGATGTTCCCCAAGGGTCCGTTTTTGGCATATTAGGACCCAACGGGAGTGGTAAAACTACGATGCTCGGTATTCTGACAAGTGTACTCCATGCCAGTTCGGGAGAATATACCCTATTTGGGGAGCAACCCAATGAAACCCATCGCCGACGCATTGGCTGTCTGCTTGAAACCCCCAATTTCTATACCTATCTGAATGCAGTAGATAATCTGTCTATCGTTGCCGCTATTCGTGGCTATGGCTTCGACGATATCGATCGTGTTATCGATGTCGTTAACCTCACGAATCGAAAACATTCGCCATTCAGTACGTACAGTTTGGGTATGAAACAGCGACTGGCTATTGCATCAGCCCTGTTGGGAGATCCGGACGTGCTGATTTTGGATGAGCCAACCAATGGACTCGATCCGGTTGGTATTGCTGAAATACGGTCATTGATCAACCAGCTCGCTCAAAAAGGGAAAACAGTGATCATGGCAAGCCATTTGCTCGATGAGGTGGAAAAGGTTTGTACACACGTGGCCATTTTGAAAGCGGGCGAACTGATTACGTCCGGTCCGGTTCAGGCCATACTGCACCAAGATACCTTGCTGGAAATTGCAACGGAAAATATTGACGAACTGGAAACGGTGCTTCGAACATATCCCGGACTTTTGCATATCGTCCGTTTGGAAAATACAATTGAAGTCCGGCTGTCGGACAACGTCCAAACAGGCTCGGTCATCAACCGCTTTTGTTTTGAACGCGGTATAATCCTCACGCATCTTCGCGTTAAAAAATCAAGCCTGGAAGATCAGTTTCTAAAACTGACCGTTTCAACTAAATAATTACCAGAGTTTGGATACGGATGGTCGTTTATGTAAACCTGAAAAAAATACCACAATGTTCAATCAAGCGCTCCTTAAAATAGAATGGCTGAAAATCAAAAAGTATAAACCTTTTTATGTACTCCTGGTCGGGTTTTTGCTGGCCGTCGTGGCGGTCAATCTTGTTGTACTAATGATTCAGAAGAAGGTTGTAGAACCTGCCGACAAAGTTGGGTTAACAGCCAGTTTCAAACCATATAGTTTTGAATTTGTCTGGCAAACCATTTCGTACACATCGGGGTATTTATTGATTATCCCCGCTATGTTGATGATTTTATTGGTGACCAATGAGTATGCACAACGCACGCATCGTCAAAATATCATCGACGGATGGTCACGCATGCAGTTCATACAGGCGAAATTATCCATTGCCATCATCCTCGCACTGATTATAACCAGCCTGGTGGCCCTCACCGGACTATGTTTCGGGTATTTCAATGGAGGTCCGTTTCGTTTAGATCGGTTTGATAACATTGGCTTTTTCGCCATTAAATCATTGAACTATCTCATGCTCGCCGTGCTGGTGTCGGTGCTTGTCAAAAAAACGGGCTTTGCCATTGGCGTTTATTTTTTGTATATGGGAGGCGAGAACTTTTTGTCCCAATTTCTGTATGGGTATAGTGTTCATCTGAAATCAGAAGGGAACAACAACCTGGGTGATTTGGGCGATTTGTTACCAATGAACGCGGCTGACGGACTGCTGCTTTTTCCGGATAATCCGTTAAAGCAACTGGTTGAAGATAAAGTGCCACATTCCAATGAAGCAATGTTACTCATGATAGCACTCGCTTATTGCTTTTTGATGGCGTGGTGGGCGGTTCATTTGTTTAAAAGTCGAGATTTATAAGGCCTGCTTTTCATACAAGGACGCCAGTGCTTGGGGCAATTCGGGATAATGAAACACAAAACCCGCCTCTATTATTTTTTGACTGCTCACGGTTGTGCTTTTCAAAATTTCTATACTGCTCTCTCCCATGATTAGTTTAAGCAGCAACGCCGGAATGTGCATAGAAAAAAAACGACCTTTATTTCGCACACGTCCGATCGATGTGGTCAGTGTGCCACTTGAAACGGGTTGAGGTGAAACGGCATTAAATGCACCCTTCAGGGAACGCTGTTGGAGTAAAAATAAAAAAATACGGCACAGGTCTTCCACGTGGATCCAACTCACTGTTTGCTTGCCCGTGCCTGGAATCGCTGCTATTCCGAATCGAAGTGGTTTTTCAAACTCCGGCAAAGCACCTCCGACTCGGGAAAGAACGATACCGATACGAATGGTACAAACTCTCACTAGGTCGGTTTGAACACTTTTTTCCCAGGCAACACAGGTTTGCCCCAGGAAATCAATGTGCGGCGGATCACTTTCGGTGAAGGGCTTTCCGTTTTCTTGGTCGGGACCGTACCAACCGATAGCAGATGCGCTTAGGATAGACTGTACCTGATTGGTCAGATGTTTTAAACAATGAAGGATGCATTCGCCGCTTTGAACCCGGCTTTCAACGATGGTATTTTTATAGGCCTTACTCCAGCGCTTGTCAACGACACCCCCTCCGGCCAGGTTAATGATGTGAGAAGCCGATTGAAATGCCGCCTGGTCGATTTCTTTTTTTACCGGATTCCAGTATGCGTATGATAGTTGGGCGTTTTCGGACTTGTATTTCTGAGGTGATCGGGATAAGATGGTAACCCGATAGCCATTTTCTATCAGGAATGCGGCCAGTGATTGTCCAACCGTTCCGGTTCCTCCGGTTATTAGCACATGTTCCATGGTATTCTAAACAAAGATATTGGCAGGTTGTTGTAATGCTGGACGTAATTTTGCCAGTATGAATAAACGATCGTTTTTTGGTCTTGTGCTAATGATGAGCTGCCTGTCGTTCGCTAATCCGGCTTACACGCAACAGCTGGTATTGTCCGAACGATTACCGAAAGAGAATAAACGCATGATGTTTGAGATTATCGGCAAAGCGGGTGATCAGTTTCTGATTTATAAATACCTGAACCGGAATCATTTGCTGGCCCGTTACGGATCGGATATGAAACTGATTCGGCAGGATGAATTAAAAGCCCTGCCTGACAAAGCCTTCAACCTTCAGTTTGTTTTGCGTAAGGATAGTTTGGTGATTGTTTATCAGCATCAGAAACAAAATATCGTGTATTGTGAGTCCTATCAACTCCCAATAAACGGAGAACCGGGCGATCAAGTTGCGGTGCTGGATACAACCAATATCGGTTTTTTTGCAACCAATTCTATTTACCGGATGACTGTGAGTGAAAACAAAAAACGAATGGTCATTTATAAAACACATGTCAAAAATGGCTGGATGAATTTTTCTGCCCGCCTGTTTGACGATCAATTTACGTTAACAGACAGTTGCCGGATCGGTTTTTCATTTCGATCGAACCGGGAATCATTGTCCGAGCTCTGCATGGATAACGAGGGTAATCTGATATTCATGCACCTGATGGAGAAGCGCGCTGATGACAAAGCCGCTGCGGTTGATCTGATCTCCCGGAGAGCCGGGTCACCAGATTTTGATCGAAAAGCGGTAACGATGACGGACCTGTTTCTGGATGAACCGATAATTCGCGTCGATAATATCAATCGTCGATTTCTAATCAATGCATTTTATTATGATGACCGGAAAGAATCCGCCGATGGGCTGTTTTCCTTGTTGTTCAGTCCAATAGGGGAAACGATTGAAAAAACGGCCGTCAATCCATTTCCTGAAACATTAACGAAGTCGGTGGAAGCCGGTGGAAACGGGCGACGACCGTTTGATCAGCTCATGCCCCGACAGCTAATTCTCCGAAAAAGTGGCGGATTTGTATTGCTGCTTGAAGATTTTTATTCAGAAACACTTTATAATAACAACTGGAATCGCGGGTTTATGTTCAATAACCCGTACGGCTCTCTCAATGATTATTATTGGTTAGGACCCTATGGTAATTCGTATCGTCCCTGGGATGAAACGAATGCCGGCGATAGAACGACCCGGTTTTATGCGAATGATGTGGTTGTGGCTTGTGTCGATAGCAGTTTGCAAATGACCTGGAGCACGGTTATACCCAAAAA
>JBJTXG010000334.1:0-2868 GCA_046082125.1 Ferruginibacter sp.
TACCGTTTTCAACGACTCCATTTCCCAGCTCAGGTTGCGCGTTTCTTTATACACGAATGGCTTCATCGAGCATGAGACCAACAGGCACTGGTAAGCTGTCAGCAGGCAAAAAATAAGTAGATGGGATGAACGTAACATAGTCATGCGTGAAGGTAATTCAATGCCCTCAATAAACCGCCTGATACAACTAATATATTTAGCACAAATCACCGAATAAGGCAAATCCAATCAATAAATATCGATGATCAATTAAGTAGCATTGTATTAAAAATAAAAAGTATTGAAAATCATATAAAAAGAGCACAATAACTAAATATAAAATAAATAAAAAAACGGCCTATATAAACTTAAAATGAACTGTATTTATTTATGGCGATTTAAAGTAAATAATATCATTAAAATTGATTACAAAATACAGATATACAGTATTTTAAATTAAAATAACTAAATAAAATATCTAGAAAATAAAATGCGTATAAGTAAACATTAATACGAAACTGGTTTTTATGAAATCAGCCAACGTTGAAATGATCGGCTTTTTTTCAAAACCCTACAATTTTTGCCGATTGTCGAAACATTAAAAAAGGAAAAAAAAGGCAATTCATTTGCATTTAATCGTATGACATTCTATGTTTGTCTCCTCGCCCACGAGGGTGTTCGTTTTAGTCCATTTTCCGCTAAACCCATCGTTGCTCCAATCCTCTGTCAATCCGAAATCAACCTTGATTTTGACATGTTTGACTCATCGATCATATTACTAATTACCGGTCCAGAAGAACTCATCCTTGCTGTTCGATTATTCGAGTTGAGCAAGACGGGTGCAACCGGGCTTCATAAGGCGTTTTCCAACCAGTCCATCAACAACAGGGGATCGTTGAAAAGGGGTGGTGCCCGCAAGCGGGTGGCATCCCTTCCCCTGTTATTACCTAAAAAGCAAAAAAAAGATCCATGCTGACTCGCTTATTGACGTTTTTGATGCCTTACGTGATGGGTAAAATGCCCCAACCGGTCTTGATTTATCCGCGCCGGAAAGGATTAAGGCGCCCCCTTCGCTAGTTCATGGTCTGTAGCCATTCAGGAATCGAATCGGAGTCGTTCATTTGTTGATAAACCTTTGGCTTTGGCCGTGGTCTATTCAGGCATTTATCGTAATTTGCCAGACTTCTTAAGATCCACGCCAACAACATGAGAAAAACCATTTCCCTGCTCCTTTTTCTAAGCAGTTTTACTGTAACATTCGGACAAAACTTCTCCAATAAAGGCAAAGATTTCTGGGTGGGTTATGGTTACCACGTTCGGATGAGCAATAACCAGCAGGATATGGTGTTGTATTTCGCCACCGAAGAAGTAACCAACATAACCATCACGATACCGGGATTAGGCTATACGCAAACCCTGACGAGTCCGGCTTTCCCTACGGTCGTTACCTCGGCACCCATACCCAAGACCGGCACACAGGACGCTCGTCTGCGTGTGGAGTCGACCACGCCTGAAGACAAGGGTATTCATATCACTTCCGACAAACCCATGGTGGCCTACGCGCACATTTACAATAGTAATGTATCCGGCGCAACCATCCTGTTCCCGACACCTACATTAGGTAAAGAATACTATTCCATCAACTACACCAATATTTCTAATGAAAACAATTCCAACGGCTGGTTTTATGTTGTAGCAACGGATACCGGAACGACCACCGTTGAAATTACACCCAGTGCCAACACAATAAACCATGCAGCCGGCGTACCGTTTACCATCAATCTTTCTCAGGGGCAGATATATAATGTTATGGGGCAATTGACCGGCCAATCAGGCGGCGGCGGTGGAGGAGGAGGTGGACTTTGGAATGGGGTTGACCTCACCGGGTCTAAAATCAGGAGTATCTCATCAGGCACCTCGGGTTGTAAACGCATCGCGGTATTTTCCGGTAGTGGAAAAATCGGAATCAATTGCGGCGCTAATAATCTTTCGGCCGACAACTACATGGTTCAGGCTTTTCCAAAAGATGCCTGGGGAAAAAAATACCTGACGGCGCCCACCAGTAGTTTAAACCGAAATATTTATCGCATCTGTGTGCTTGATCCGGCTACCAATGTCCTTCTCAACGGATCGCCGATTACGGTACCCCTCACCAATAATTTTTACTACGAGATTTCGGCAACGACCGCCCCGTTGAAAATCGAATCCGATCAGCCGATTACAGTTGCCCAATACATTGCCACACAAGGGGCTTGCGGTAATCCGTCGTCGACGACCAATCCGGGCGACCCGGAAGTCATTTATTTAAGTCCGGTGGAACAAAATATTGCTCGTGTGATCTGGAACGCGACCCCCAACTTCAATATCACCCAGCATTATTACAATGTGGTAATCAAGAATGCCGGAACGGCCATTTCTTCCTTTCGGCTTGATGGGGCCCCGATTAATCCGACGGCCTTTACTACCCATCCGCAAGATCCTTCGTTTTCATATTTAAGTCAGCAGTTATCAGCTTCCGGTGTGCACACGATCGAGTCGGATTCGGGGTTCAATGCCATCGCATATGGTTTTGGCAGTGCTGAATCGTATGGATACAACGCCGGAACCAATATTCGCGACCTGTACAAATTTCTGCAACCACTCAACCCATACAGTATCTCACCGGATCCCGTGGCCTGCACCGGATCCCCTGTTTTTCTTACAGTAACCCTTCCGTTCCAGCCTACCTCGCTGTTATGGAATTTTTTCAATAACCCGAATCAATCTCCCAACAATAATGTGTTAGTCAACGCACCAGTGGCTGATTCTACCTATTTTATCGGGGCTAAGCAAGTGTGGCGTTATCGACTACCCAGTTTATATACATTTTCGCTGGCAAACAGCACGCCG
>JBJTXG010000335.1:0-2359 GCA_046082125.1 Ferruginibacter sp.
GCTCCCAAACGACTTCATACCCATATAAACCAGCTACCAGACTTCCTCCTTTCATAAGGGCGATCCGCCATGCATGCACATAATCTAGATAATCCGAAATAAACAGCACATAGTTACCTCCGGGTGTTGCCAGTCCGATCCAAAAAATCGTACCGTAGTAAAAGAGCACGAATAAGCCAAGTAGTTTTGCTAAAAAAAAGAGATATGCGTTTGTTCCTTGTGATCGCATGATACGCTGTTATTGAAACAATGCCTGATACTGTTGAGTTAGCGGCTGTTTTTGCAACCACGCCATAGCATATTGGCGGGCACCATGCCGATAGCGGTCAAATAATGGCGCATCCATATTGACAAACGTATGGAATGATGAAGATAAAGCGGATATATATAAATCAGTGTTGTATCCGGCATGCTGTTCTTCTAAGTTATTCCAGGGTGTGTTTTTAGATGTTATCACCGGCAGCCCCGCACTCAATGCCTCAAAGATTGCGTGACCGAAATTTTCGCTTTTACTCGGCAACACGAAAACCTGTGCCATTGCCAATAAGCGGCTAACCGAATCAGGCTCAACTTCACCGTGATACACAACTTGTATATGTGCGGGCAGTTGATGGATCAGCGCCAGACAACGTAACCAGTAATCATGATCTTTAATACCGCCAATGATGTGATAGATGATATGGCCGGTTTGATGTTGAAGCGCCTGCAATACCAGCTCAATATTTTTCATCGGACTGATTAATCCAACGGAGATAAGAATGAGATGACCTTGTTTTTTCTCCGGCAAGGATAACATGTCATTGCATTTGGGAAAATTACCCGCTATGCGAATCGTAGCTGCAGAAAAAACACTTCGGATATGCTCGGCTTCTTGTTCATCGGTTGCATGAAAAATACGTTCTTTTGGCAGGTTTCTCCATTTCAAATATTGCAAATACCCCTTTTTTTTCAATGTCTTTACTGACAGGGCGCCAGGATGCAACATACCGCGCACGGAGAGTATTTTGATCGCGGTTGTTTTGAAAAATAATAGCGCACCGGTAAAGAACGGATCGTAGATGCCAATCATAAAAATAATATCCGGTTTTATATCCTGCACGGCCTGTTGGATCCGATCTTTTCGTCTACTAGACGAATAAAACACCTGCGTATTCTCATTCCAGTTTAGCCAGCAATCCGTTTGTGTTAAAGAAACTTTACTTCCATCTACATCCTGATCAGACGTGAAAATAAAAAAATGATAGTGGTAGCTACAAGCTGCGACCAGATTGGCCACCGATTGCACCGGACCTCCAGCCCTGTATGCCGGCAAAAACCAAGGTATAGAGATGAAAACTGATTTCATTGTTACCCAATAAGACAGCTCATGATTGCTTAAAAATATACTTCCATCCCTGCATCACACCCGTTATCAAGAAACAAGATTTGAACAGATGCCCAAGGATTGTTTGTAATTCACAATCCGGACGAATCGGATAATAAAACATCAACGCCGTGAAGAGTATAAGAATGGGGAAATATTTACTGTAATAGTTCAGGGCGTTTAAAATTTCGGAAAATAACATGCCATACAACAACATAAAAAAAGCACCACCTACGGCACCAAAGTTCACATAGCCGTCACCCACCGAACTCAACCCCATGGAGGTTCCACGCGCAATGCGAAAGCCAGCCCATTTCATAAAAAATTCGCGATCGCCGGCGTTCAGTTTATTAGGGGCCAGGATACGGGGCAAAATGGCTGCTTCCAAGATTTGTACGAGTTGTTCGCCGTTGGCGTACGGCTCACGTTCCGGTACATTCTTCATGATGTTTGTTATAATAAATCCCTGATTAATCCGGACGTTATTCGCTGCTAGTTTTTCTAAATCAAAAATACCGCCTTCTTTTTCCTGTTTTGATTCGACTGTTTTCTGGAGCGTTTCCAGACTTCCCTCCTCTCCGGCTGTCCATGTGGCTTCCCGGTAATCGCCTTTGATCATCTGTATAAAAACAGCCAAGGTAATAAACGCGAATACAAACGCCAGTTTCACCGTATTGGTAGGCTTGTATTTGATAGCAAATATAGATCCCAGAAAGAGCACCCACATTAACAGATCATGAAACATTGCCTCCCCCAACGAAGAAACGACCACTGAACCATACACAAGAATTAATGTAATGGGTTTGAGTTGACGGGCACCGATGATAATCAGAAAAGCACCTATAAACTTAAACCCGGCCAACAGATAAAACAAAAAACCAAGGTCTGAGCCGAAAAATGGGGCGATAAAACTGGCCACAAATCCGATCACAACAAAAACATACGGTAAATTCGGATGATGTTCAACCAACTCCTCCATTTTTTGCTGGTTGAAGT